>JBOHXA010000551.1:0-16287 GCA_050737335.1 Limisphaerales bacterium
CGTCATTGGAGGGCGGGCCACAGACCTCCGCCATTACCTCCAGCGCTTTACGAAGATCATTGAGCAACGCGCCCCGAGCTTTGTGCTATCAGACGAAGACCAGGGCATCCACAATTACCTTGTGCGGCTCCAGCCTGAATTTGGATTTACAGTTTTGTCCAATGGCCGTTTGGCGGCGAACGTCGCCTATACCCGTCCAGCCGACCTGACAATCACAGGCGACCAGGTGACGGTGCGCAATAACCCGCTGCCGCCCGCCATTCTCCACCAATACGATCGGCACCCCCATTTGGCGGCGCTGGTCCAGTCCAGATGGGCCAATGCCACGCCTCCGTAGGACATTCCAAAAACTCCCGCCCATGCTTTGGCATTGACGGCGACTTTTGCAAAAACCTATATTGCGGCTGTGTCAGATCCTTCAGGCGATTGGCCCCATGAGGGTTTGGAAAAGGTTTCAACCTGCCCTGTCTGCCAGAGCGTGCGGCGAAAGCCGGCGTATGAGGGATTGCTGGATCGCCTTTCCAAATGCGCGCCCGGGCGCTGGAATTCATACGCTTGCGATGACTGCGGCTCCGCATACCTCGATCCGCGTCCCACGCCCTCCGCCATTTCGCTCGCCTACTCGAAGTATTATACCCACAAAGCGCCTGATTTTAAAACCGCCGCTCCCTGGTGGAAGCTTTGGCGGATCGCGCAGCGCAATCGCTATTTAAACGAATCTCTCGGTTACCAGGCTAAGCCGGCGGCCCCGATCCAATTTTTTGTCAAGAAAAGCCGGCAGGGCCGCTTTCGCGGCTTTGTGGCTCATTTGCGTTTTCCGGGCCGGGGCGCGCGACTTTTGGACATCGGTTGCGGCAACGGTTCGTTTCTTTTGCGGATGCGGATGATGGGATGGGACGTCTGCGGAGTCGAGCCGGACGCCGGGTCAGCCGAACAGGCGCGCGCGGCGGGATTGGACGTTCGAGCCGGGCGTTTGCCCGACGCCGGCTTTGCCGACGGCAGTTTTGACGCCATTCATATGTCGCACGTAATCGAACATTTGCACGAGCCGGCGCAAACGTTGAGTCTGTGTTCCAGGCTTCTCAAGCCTCGCGGCCAGATTGTGATTGCCACGCCAAACTATACGGCATTCGGGCGAACGCATTTTGGGCCATATTGGCCCGGCCTCGACGCGCCGCGCCATTTGGTTCTATTTACAGAAAACTCTTTGAGAAATCTTCTTTCCAAGTCCGGCTTTGAAGTTTCAGCAGTGCGAAGGTCGCCACAACATTGCGCGCCGCAGTTCAGGGCGACCTATCTTTTGCGCGAAGAATCCAAAGGCTCAGGCCCTGGCTCATTGCCTGGCCCCCTGCGGCGAGAGTCGGATCGCGTCGCCGCGGAAGCTGACCGCGCGGCCAGCGCGGATTCCCAATATCGCGAAGAAATCATATTGCACGGAACCAAAGGAGGCTGACGAATCACGGGGGTGGTTTTCAAGATGCAAAAAAACAGAGACTGCTCACGTCGTCTCCCGCGCCCGCGGGGGTCAGTCATTTTGCCGCCGACAAATAATCCCGTGACACCTCCCAGATGCCCTGGTATTGGCGGTATTTCCTCCAGGCTCGCGAATTGGGCGGCTGCCAGCGGGAGAGCAGGCGGTTCCAAAACATGCGGAATCGCGCCCGCCGCAGGTCTCGTTTCGCCAGGGAAAGGCAATCTTCAGGCGGATAGTGTTTCTTTCGAAATTTCAGCAGGCCCCGGAGCTTCCGCATGGAGCATTCGTAGGGATCGCGCGGGTCTTCGCTCGAGCCGCCCACGTGCGTGACGGCGACTTCAGGGATATAACCGATTTCATAACCCAATTCCCGCACGCGCAGGCAAAAATCGGTTTCCTCACTGTAGATGGGAAAAAATTCAGGGTCGAAGCCACCGAGCTTCTCGTAGATTTCCCGCCGCACAAACATGCTGGCGCCAAGAACCCACGCGATTTTTCCGGGCAATTTCGAGAAATCGCGATGCACGTGGCGTTGCGCCGGATACTGATCGTCAGGCTCCGTCTGCAACGTCCCGTCCAGTGACAGGACTTGAGTGGCAGCCATGCCCCATTTTGGCTCCGAATCCATTTTGCGGCAGAGCGCGGCCAGGCCATCCTTTTCCATGAGCCAGGCGTCCGAATTGAGAAGAAAAATGTAACGCCCGCTGCTTGCTGCAAATCCTCTGTTGTTGCCCGGCCCAAAGCCAAGGTTGCTCGGGCTGGCAATTACCTGACATTTCAAAGCTTTCGCTCTCGCCACAGTGCCGTCCGTGCTGCCGTTGTCCACCACGATTGCTTCGCACGTAATGCCCTGCTGCATCAGCACGGATTCCACGCATTGGCCGATATAATCGGCCGCGTTTAGAGCGACAATAATTACGCTGACATCCATACCCCTTGCCGGCTGAGCGCGTTGCCTGATATTTTCATGACATTAGAGAACGTGAATATATTTAGATTCCACGGGCGATCATGCCAATTTCAGGGGCAAGATTCAATCCCTCAGCAGTCCAAACCCCTGGCGCAACGATCCGTAGCGGGAGCGAATATAACCCTTCCAGGATTCGCCCGGCATGGGCTTGAGCCAGCGCCTGAGCGAGAACCGGGCGTCGGTTTGAAGCGCGTAGCCGGCCAGTTTCATCCCTTTGCGACAATGCAGTTCTATCCACCAGATTTCGTCTTGAGTAAGGGACTCCTTCCATTTGTCGGTCGGCGCGGCGCTGATTCCATTAAACGCTTTATAGAAAGCTGAATTGCCTTGCCATCCATCACCCGCCCGCGTGGGCTGAAGCATGCTTTCGTTAAACTCGAACCCGCCGAAGCGGCAAACTTCCCTGAGCGTTTGCATGGGATCACGAACTAAATCCTCGTAATGAACCACAAGGAATCGCCCCGGATTGCTCCGCAACCGGGGTATTTGCCGGGCGCAACGATTCCATTCCCGCGCCAACTGGTGCGCCTCGGTGTAATGGCCTTTTTGCTTGATGTTCCATTTTTTGCGGCTGGCGATGACCGCCCGGGGGTCGCGCACCATCTGAATGAGCCTGGCTTCCGGGAACAGTTGATCCAGTTCATTCGGATACGTTTCGCTCCTGGGAGTTTTCTCGACCCAACGCGCGCAGTTCCGCCAGTCGGCGCCCATGATGATGCCGTAGGCGCGAACGGTTTCCGAAAAGAGCAGCGAATCATTCATCCACGGCCGATTAACGAGTTCCCTGGCCAGCGATGCAAAACGCGGATGGTCAAATCCGCCATACAACGGGGTGCTCAGCAATTTCACTGCGGTGCCTTCAAGCAGAAATTCCAATTTGGCCCGGTAACCTTTCATCCGTCGAAAACGGTATTGACGCTGCAGATACGTCGTTTCCTCAGGAAAGACGACCAACCGCGGGTGACTATCGAGCAAGGACATTAACAGGGTCGTGCCCGATTTTTGACAGCCGCCAATAAACAAACCGCGCTTATTGAAGTCGCGCGCCTCAATGTAATCGGCGGAAACCGGCTCGGAGGTCGAACGCGTTTCCGTAATGTCCATTTGGGAGGTTCCGGGCAATCTCATGATGCGTCATCTTCCAGTTTCCTCCAGGCATTCAGAGCGGGCCAATATACTGACTGGAGCAAGGTTGACGCGAAATTTACAGCAATCTTGTCAACCGCGCAACCCGCAAGGCCGGCGATTTTTAAATTATTTTTTGTTTTTGGCTCTCAAGCCCGTTCGAAATTAATCAGAGCGCGCTCACGCGACGCTGCTACGGAAACGAGGGGCGTGGCAGCGGACATGAGTCCGCTCTGACTCCTTCACGGAACAATCGCACGGCTTCGTTCATCCAGCCCACGGCCCAACGGGTCATGGGGAGTTTCCAGGATTTCTGAATTGGCTCTGTTTTTTGATTGTTCGCCGGGCGTCATTTGCCAAAAATTCGCCAGATGCATTCGGTCGCAAAAATCCTGGCCATCCAATTTAAATACCTTGGCGACGCCGTGCTGATGACTCCCGCGTTGCGGGCCATTCGCGAGCATTTGCCGCAATGCGAGTTGCATTTGCTGGCGGCGGAGGAAATCGCGCCGATTTTTCAACATTTGCCATGGCTGACCCGCGTTTGGCCCATGCCGCGCCGCCGCGGCCGCGGCAACCTTTCACAGACGTTCCCGATCATTCGCGCGTTGCGGCGGGAACGATTCGATGGGTCCCTGGATTTTGCCGGCAACGATCGCGGCGCGATCGCGAGTTTGCTCATTGGCGCCAAAGAGCGCCTGGGATGCGAGGAAAACGGTGGGTTCCCGGGACGCGGACTCTGTTATACCCGGCGCGTTTCGCCTGGGCCTGAACCGCTTCACGATTCCGCTCATTTTGTTCGCTTGCTGTCGGCCTGGAACATTCCGCCGCCATCCTCGCTGGAACCGGAGATTCGGGCCGATCCGGCCCTCGCGGAAGCGGCGGCAAAAATTTTGCCCGACAAAGACGTCGTCCTCTGCCACGTCGCCGCAAGCCAGCCAAAAAAAGAATGGCCTTTGCAACATTGGGCGGCGCTGCATCGCGCGAGGGACGCCGGATGGAAGGTCGCTTTTACAACCCCGCGCGGCCAACGCGAGCAATCGCTGATGGCTGAGTTCTTGAAATTGGCGCCGAACGCCCTAGTGCTGCCGTTAATCAACGATTTGGCGTTGTTCCTGGCCGTTCAGCAGCGTGCATTCGTTTTTGTCTCCGGCGACACAGGTCCGCTCCACTTTGCCGCCGGATTGGGCGTGCCCACCATTTCATTATTCGGGCCAGGCCCGCCCGAACGTTCGGCCCCAATTGGGCCGCGGCATCAGTTTCTCAGAGGCACAATCTGCTCCTGCAGCGGACACTCCGCCATTTGCACCGCCCCGAGCCATTGCCTGGCGGCAATTTCGCCCGAACAGGTTCTGGCTTGTTTGAAAAAAACCCGGCATGGATATAGACGGGCATCTCCCGAAAGCCCGCCCGCTGGTTAGCATCCCAACAGGTCCTTAAGGTGACACTGTGCTGCTTCTCCTGAAACTGGAAAAGGAGAGGGTTTCACTGATATAATCCGGCCGCAACGAAAGGACCGATATGGCAGAGCAACAACGGCGACATTTTTCCAGCCAGGAGAGGGTCAAAATCTTACGGGAACACTTTCTGGAGGGGACACTGCCAGAAGCATCAAATTGCATTTGTCCTGCCCCGCGGCGGCTTTTACACTGGCTTCATGGACACATTGCACGCGCCGTGGCGGATTCAATATATCCTCGCGCCCAAACCGGAATTGAAGCCCGGGTTGTTCTCGCGCATTGCGCAATCGTCGGATGATGAGGAGAATTATGTAATTGCGCGCGATCGCGCCTGCTTTGCGCTGCTCAACGCATATCCCTATGTGGGCGGTCACTTGATGGTGGTGCCTTACAAGGAAGCGTCCGACCTGAATGGGCTGACCGACGAGGAACTGGCGGATCTTTGGAAATTGACCCGGCGCTGTATTGCCGCGCTCACGGCAGTGATGAAACCGGAGGGCTTCAACGTGGGAATCAATTTAGGGAAGGTGGCCGGGGCGGGCATCGAAGAGCATTTGCACGTTCACGTGGTCCCCCGCTGGAAAGGTGACACCAATTTCATGCCTGTCATTGCCGGAGCAACGGTCGTGCCGGAAGCCCTCAAAGAGGTGGCGGCCAAATTGCGCGCCGAATTGTCCAAAACCATGGAAAGTAAACGGTAAAGACTCCGCGGACGCCACTCTTTCCTTCCCGCGATTCGGCCCTTGGACAAATCGGCATTAATCCTGCTCATTCTGAATGACTTAGTGACTTTGCTCTCGTCAAAATGGTGGGAACTGTTTAGCATGGCAGGATGAAACTACGCGTTATTTTTAGCCTGTTTTTCGCTGCCACGGGAATTTTGTTCGTTGAAAATGCAAATGCCGGCACGGTCATCGCAACCAAACCGGTCTATGTGCCGGACCTGTCGCACGAAAACGATCATTTGGATTTGAAAACAATGACATGGGACAAAACCATGGTAACGACGAACGTGCCGGCTGACACGCGGCAGGCGCATGTCGCTTTTTCATTTACAAATGTTTCGACGAATATCGTAACGATTGCGGACGTCCACGGCTCGTGCAGTTGCACGACGCCGGAATTGCCGCCCTTGCCCTGGCGCATTCCGCCCGGAGGGAAGGGGCAAATCGGCGCGAACGTGAACATTGCCGGCAAATACGGCACGGTGGTTAAATCCGTCTTTGTGGGCACCGACAAAGGCTCGCGCAGTTTGTACATCCAGATCAACATCCTCGCGCCGAAAGTTCCCGTTTTGACTCAGGCGGACCGCATTCGCCAAATGGCCATTGCCAAAGTGGATCGCCAGGCTGTTTTTAAAAATGACTGCGCCACGTGCCACGTGAAGCGCGGAGAAAATCAGTTCGGCGTTGTGCTCTTCGACGCGGACTGCGGCATCTGCCACGATGCGAATCCTCGCTCTTCGATGGTGCCCGACCTGCACAACATCAAAGCGCGCACCAATGACGACTTTTGGCGGGTCTGGATCGAGCACGGCAAGCCGGGCACTTTCATGCCGGCATTTTCCACGGCTGACGGCGGCCCGCTGGATGACATGCAGATCGCGTCCCTGGTAAAGTATCTCGTCGCGGCCTATCCCTCAAAACTGGCGTTGCAACAATAGTCGTTCATGCCTCGAAAGAAATCCATTTTAACCGGCCTGTCGGCGCGCGTAAAATGGCGGGCGCGACATATGCGGCGCGTCACGCGGCTGGACCTCGCAGGCGCTCGGGCCCGGCTGCGCCGGTGGTGGGCCATTTATAGCCTGCGCCTGTCCTGGCATGGGTTTTTTGCCGAATGCGGCAGCATCCTCTTCGTTCTGGGGCTGGGCGCTCTAAGTTTTCTTTTTGTCACTCATTTTATATTTCAGTCCCTTGAAGTCCAGGGGCCGAGCATGTATCCCACGCTCATCAACGGAGATTTTTACTGGCTCGACAGACTCGCCTATGAAATCCGAAGGCCGCAAACCGGCGATATCGTGGCGCTCAAGGACCCGTCCGGGCATGGATTTGACGTGAAACGGATTATCGCCGTTCCGACGCAATCCCTTTACATTGACGGCGGCAAGATCTATGTCAACGGCAAGCTGCTGCACGAACCGTATCTGCCCGCCAAAATGCGAACATTCGCGTATGCGGACACGAAGGACGAACTGTTTTGCCTGGCCCGGGACCAATTCTTTGTGATGGGCGACAATCGCGGCAACAGTTGCGACAGCCGGACGTTTGGGCCGATTTCAAGGCGCCTGATCCTGGGCAAAGTCCTGCGGTAGGCCGGGGCAAGGCGCTGCCCCCGGGAAATTCAGGAGAGCGTCCGGATGCGCCCAACCGGGCGGCGGCTTCCCTCTTGCGACTTGCCGTCGGGCCAGCCCCTGCTATTGTGTCAAGCATGACTGTACAAATGGTTGACGCAAAAAACCGCCGTGCAATATCCGCGCTGGGTGAACGAGTGCTGGCCGGTGGCGGCATTTCGCGCGACGAAGCCATGTTTCTCTTTGACTTGGAGAAGTCAGCGGACATTTTCGATTTGTTGTCGCAGGCAAACCGCATTCGGGAAAGGTTCAAGGGGAATAAAATTCACTTGTGTTCGATTGTCAACGCCAAGGCCGGCGCCTGTTCGGAAAACTGCAAATTCTGCGCGCAATCGTCCTTTTACCAGACCGGCTCGCCCAAATACGGTTTTGTGGACCCGGAACCGGTGCTTGAAGCGGCTGATGAAGCCGCCCGCAACGGCGTCACCGCCCTGGGCCTGGTCGCGGCATGGAAGGGATTGAAAGAGGGTCCGATGCTCGATGAAATTTGTGAGCGCATCCGCGAATTGAGAGCCAGCGGCAAGACGCGGGCGGACGCGTCACTGGGAATCATCAAATCGCAAGGCGTGGCGGATCGCTTGAAGGAAGCGGGCCTGGAATGTTACGGCCATAATCTCGAAAGTTCGCGGCGATTTTTTCCAGAACACTGCACGACGCACACTTTTGAGGAGCGCCTGGAAACCATCCGTTATTTGAAAAACGCCGGCATTAAAATCTGTTCCGGTGGAATCATCGGCATGGGCGAGTCCCGTGAAGATCGCTGTGACCTGGCGTTCGAATTGAAAGCCGTCGGCGCAAACGTCGTGCCGATAAACATCCTGAATCCCATTCCCGGAACGCCCTTTGAAAAATACCCGCCGCTGCCGGTTTTGGAGATTTTGAAGACGGTCGCCTGCTTTCGTTTTATCCTGCCGCGGCGGGAAATCATGATTGCCGGCGGACGGACGATAAACCTCCGAGACGCGCAGAGCATGATTTTCATGGCGGGCGCCAGCGCGCTCATGGTCGGCAATTATCTCACGACGCTAAACCAGCCGGTCGGGAAGGACTTGCAAATGCTCAAAGACCTCGGCCTTGACCCCTGCTGGGACAATGACGGTTTCAAAGACCAGGACGCCTGCGAATCCGGCGAATCGGGACAGGCTAAATCTCTTTGCGCAAAGGCATGAACGGATACCAAAGCGGGATTGAAGGGCATCCCGGGGTCTTACCGGGCCGCCTATGCGCCAACAGGCGATTTGACTTTACAGCCATTTGACGCCAGATTTTGGCCGATAGGCCGCTATCAAAGCACTTTACACAATGGAGGCAAAAACGCAGAATAGTCGCGTGTTGACTGAAGGAGCATCCCGGGTTCAGCCGACGCAGCCCCCTTCAACCATCCGGTTGGGCGGTTTTGCGGAGGATTTGAACACCACGATACTGCGTTCCCAAAAGAACCTGCTCGGCTTGCAGAAGCAGGAGGGATACTGGGTCGGCGAATTAATGGTGGACTCGACTCTGGTCTCGGACACCGTGGCGTTTCAACATTGGGACAGCAGCGTGGACAGGGAATGGCAGCGTAAAGCCGTCAATCACCTCTTTTCCATGCAGTTGCGCGACGGCGGCTGGAACATTTACCATGGCGGTCCCTCTGAAATCAACGCAACCATTAAAGCGTACCTGGCGTTGAAATTGGCTGGGGTATCGGTGACCGATCCGCGGATGTTGCGCGCGCGCCAGGTGGCCTTGAGCCTGGGCGGCGTGCCGCGCATGAACACATTTTCAAAATTGTATCTGGCGTTGCTGGGACTTTATCCATGGGAATACATGCCGACCATTCCATGCGAAGTCATCCTTCTGGGCAAATGGTTTCACGTGAACTTTTGGGAGATGAGCAATTGGTCGCGCGCCATGCTTGTCCCGCTGGCGATCATCAATCATTTCAAGCCCACCCGGCCCGCGCCGGTGGATTTGGACGAGCTGTTTCCCATGGGAATCCATGAACGCGAGCTGGCCCTGGCGCCCGATCCGGAAAAGATTTCCTGGCGGAATTTTTTCCTGTGGCTCGATCGTTTGCACAAATTTGCCGAATGGTTCGCCGAGCATAAAATCCATCCGTTCCGGCGACACGCGCTCAAAAAAGCCGAGCGTTGGATGCTCGAGCGCTTTGAAGGCACCGACGGCTTGGGCGCCATTTTCCCGGCCATGCTCAATTCGCTGATCGCGCTCAAGGCCCTGGGCTATCCCGACGACCATCCGCAGGTCATCCGCGCGCGTCATGAACTTAAGAAGCTCGAGCATGAAGGGCCTAACGATGTGCGTATTGAGCCTTGTTTTTCCCCGGTTTGGGACACGGCGATTGTGGCGATTTGCCTTCACGAATCGGGCGTTCCCGAAAGCCATCCGGCTTTGAAACGCGCGGCGGAATGGCTCATGGACCGCGAAATCCGTTTTCGGGGCGATTGGAAATACAAGAACCCGGCGGACGTCGAGCCGAGCGGTTGGGTATTCGAGTATAACAATAAGTGGAACCCGGACGTGGATGATACGGCCATGGTGCTTCTGGCCCTGCGAAAGATTCCCACTGACAATCCGGCGCGGCGGGACGAATGTTTTCAACGCGGGCTGAAATGGATGATGACGTTCCAGTGCAAGGACGGCGGCTGGGCGTCATTTGACAAGGATTGCACCAAAAACATCCTCGAAAAAGTGCCATTCGCCGATCACAACGCCATGATTGATCCGGAATGCGCCGATATTACCGCTCGCATTCTGGAATTGCTCGGCTGCGAGAATTGGGATGGCGGCAATTTTCAGATTCAGAAAGCGCTGAAATTCATCCGCGACCATCAGGAACCGGACGGGTCCTGGTATGGCCGATGGGGCGTCAATTACATTTACGGCACCTGGCAGGTTCTTCGCGGATTGCGAGCGCTCAAGGTGGATATGACCCAGCCATGGATCCTGCGCGCCAGGGAATGGTTGGAAAGCGTGCAGCACAGTGACGGCGGCTGGGGCGAACGCTGCAATACCTATGATGATCCCGTATTCAAGGGTCGCGGACCCGGCACAGCTTCCCAAACGGCCTGGGCCGTCATGGGCCTTTGCGCCTTTGAGAATCCCAACAACGCGTCGCTTAAGCGCGGGGTGGAGTATTTGATCCGCTCGCAAAATCCCGACGGTTCCTGGACCGAGAGCGAGACCACCGGCACCGGGTTTCCAAAGGTGTTTTATCTGAAGTACGATATATACCGGAACGCCTGGCCGCTGCTGGCGCTGGCGGGTTACAAAAAATTACTGGCGCCGAAGGCGGAGGCGGACGGGCAGATAAACGCCGGGCCGGCCGTGTTCGCAAAAATCTGATGCCGCGCCCCGGCCCGCGCGCGCAAGGCTTGTCAGCGATGTGAAGTCCCGCCAAATTTTGGTCGCGTCGCGTTCAAAAACAATTGCAAGGACCGTTGTCTGGCGTTAACGTGGCCGCTGTGTCCGTCCGATTTACCATTTTGGGCAGCGGTTCCTCGGGCAATTGCGCCCATGTCGAAACTGAAAACTCCCGCGTGCTGATTGACGCGGGCTTTACGCCGCGGCAAATCCGAACGCGACTGGCCACTATTGGCCGTGCGCCGGAGAATCTTTCGGCCATCCTCATCACGCACGAACACGCGGACCACGTTTCCGGACTGTTCGGGCTGGCCGGTAAATTAAAAATTCCCATTTACTGCAACCGTGACACGAGGGATGCAATCGTATGGTCGCTCAAAGAACGTTGGAACGGCAGGCGCGCTCCGCTTTTTGACGGCATCGAAAAGACCGCCGCCGATTTTTTGGCGAGGCTGGAATGGCGTGTGTTTCAAACTGGCGACAGTTTTGAATTGAACGATTTGCTCGTGGAAACGTTTCCGATTCCGCATGACGCCCAGGACCCGGTCGGCTTTCTGGTGCGCGCTCCCGGATGCAATTTCGGGTTCGCGACGGACCTGGGCCATACGACCAAACTCGTGCTTGAACGCGTCCGCCATGCCAATGTCCTGGTCCTGGAATCCAATCACGACATCAGGTTGCTTCAGGAATCGCGCCGTTCGTGGAGTTTGAAACAACGAATTATGGGGCGGCACGGACACTTGTCCAACGAGGACGCCGCGGACGCGGCGGCTCAAATCATGTGCGCCGGACTCAAACACCTTTACCTTGCCCACCTGAGCCGTGAATGCAACCGGCCTGAACTGGCCATGCGGGTCATGACCGAGCGACTGGGCCGGATCGGCGCCAGCCACGTTCAACTTCGATTTGCGGCGCAGGATGTTCCGTGCCAGACGCTCGATCTTTGACCGCCTCGACGCGCAAATACCGCGCGAGGCTTATGGAAATCCCAATGCTCAGCCCGCACCTGTCGAACCCTTCGGAAATATCGCCGGCTGTTTTGCAAAATAAAACCGCCGTCGTATCGCTTTGGTTTTTTTCATTTGTTCTGGCGCTTGCGTTTGGGCTGGAGCTGGCTTCATTATTCCAACCGATAAAATTTGGCGCGGCCCTCGATTCGGCGTTTATCGTGCTTGCCACAGCGGCCACGCTCACCGCTTTATGGCGGTGGCTGCCTCTGCAAAATCTGGCGCTGGCGGCCGTTGGCATTGCGCTCATCGGCGGCGGCTTTTCGGCGCTGGGCGCCAGGACAAACCTGCCCTTCGGGCCGTTTGCTTATGGGTTGGCAAGCGGGGCGTTAATGTTTAAAACGCTGCCATGGGCCATCCCGTTCCTCTGGGTGGTCATTGTTCTCAATTCACGGGGCATGGCGCGGCTCATGTTGCGTCCCTGGCGGAAAAACAAGAGCTACGGCTTTCGCGTCATCGGGTTGACCGCCGTTTTGGTTTTGGTTTTCGACCTGGCGCTGGAACCGTTTGCCTTCCGCGTAAAAGGGCTATGGCTGTGGCTGCCAACGACCTTGCCATGGACGTGGCAGGGAGCGCCCATCATCAATTTCGTCGCGTGGGGCTTGATCACTGCGTTGATTCTCCTTTTCGTGGCCCCGGCGCTCATCGTCAAAAAGCCGCGTTCCAAACGCGGTCCGGAGTTACATTCGCTTTGTCTTTGGCTGGGAGCGATCGTCCTGTGCGCCACCGGTTGCGCGGCGCATGGGTTTTGGGCGGCGACAATTGTGGACGCTGTGATCGCAATTGTCGCCGCCATGTTCGCCATTCGCGGCGCAATGTGGTAGCGAATGTATTGTCATTGTGACAGGATCGTAACATCATCGGAATATGGAAACGCGGGAAATCCGGATTTTCGGGTGAAAATCCATAAGGAAAAATGGCGCGTTCAAATCCCATAATCGGAGTTGGAAGGAGCGTCTGCCTGGCTGGGCGCGGGTTCCGGGCGTTTCGTGATCTTCAACCGTCCAACCCGCGCGCCATCCATCTCCTCGACCTGCAGTTCAAAATTTCCCACCGTTACGGCGTCGCCGGCTTTGGGGAAGCCGCCGAGTCTTTCAGTGACCCAGCCGCTGGCTGTGGCGACGCCTTCGCCGTGCTCGACCGCGCCCGTGATCTTTTCCAGTTCAGGCAGCGGCAAGGAACCCGTCGCTTCCCAGGCATTATCGCCGACGCGCGACAACTCGGCTTTCTCCTGGTCAAACTCGTCCTGAATCTGGCCCACAAGCGTTTCCAGGAGGTTTTCGAGCGTCACAATGCCCACGGCGCCACCGTATTCATCCACGACCACGGCGAAATGAAATTTCCGCTCCAGAAAGAGCTGGAGCAGCCGCTCCAGCCGCGCCGTTTCCGGGACGTAAATGGGCCTGCGCGCCCAAGGGACCAGGTCCAGGCCGGTTTTCGCCTTGTCCCGTTGCGCGACAACGTCTTTGACGTGGACCACGCCGCGCATTTTGTCCAGGTCGCCATTGTCACAGATTGGAAACCGCGAATAACGCGTTCTTTCAATCAAGGCCATGCAATCGCCCAGCGAAGCGTTTGTGTCGAGCGCGGCAATTTCCTGCCGGGGCCGCATAATTTCGCGGACGGCGCGGTTGCGCAAATCGAGCGCGTTCAGGGCAATGGTCCGGCCGCGGGCCGCGCCGCCGCGGGCCGTCGCCAGCATGAGCCGCAGTTCTTCCTCAGACTGGACGCGGTCCGGCATGAGGTCGGGTTCGACCCCCAGTTCCCTGAGCAAAAATCGGGCGGTGAGGTTCAACAGGCGATTGAAGGGATAAAGGGTCAGGTAAAAGCATCGCAACGGCACAGCCGCCCACAGCGCCACCGGCAATGGCTTTTGGATGGTGAACCATTTTGGGGCGAGTTCGCCGGCGGTAATGTGGAAAAAAGTCAGGAGGATAAAGCCTATAAAAAATGAGAGGGAATCCAGCAGCGCGGGGGAATGGACGCCGCACATTTTCAGCGGGGCGGAAAATAATTTTGCAAAGACCGATTGGCCGAGCCAGCCCAGGCCCAGGCTGGCCATCGTGATGCCCAATTGCGTCGCGCTCAAGTAGGCGTTGAGGTCGCGGACAATGCGGCGCGCCGTTCTTGCGTTGAACTGGTTTTTGGCGGGCAGCGAATCCAGTTGCGTTTCACGAACGCGGACCAGCGCGAATTCGGCGGCGACAAAAAAGCCGTTCAACAGGACCAGGGCGACGACCGCGAGGATTTTCAGCGCGACAAGAACGGCGGCGTTCATAGTTTTACCTCGCCAAAAATCGCCTTCAAGATGTCCTCGAGGGACACGGCGCCCATTTCAGAGCCGTTGCGCGCCAGGACAATGGCCAGGCGATGGCCCGCCCGCTGCATCATCCGCAGCGCAACGTCACACCGCGTGTTTTCGTTCAGGAACAACGCGGGCGCCATGTGCGTGGACACGGGCCGGGTCAAGTCCACGTCGTCGCGGAAGAGCAGCGGACCCAGCGACAACAGGCCGGCAATTCGCCGCTGGCCTTCGCGCCGTTCCCAGACGGGAAAACGGGAGAATTTTTTCTCGCGCGCGAGGACCATTGCATCGCCCAGGGGCATGTCCTTTTCAACCGACGCCGTCCGGGCGAGAGGTGTGGCGATCTGGCGAACGGTGAAATTTTGCAGGTCAAGAACGCGATTGATCATGGTCCGCTCGTCCGTGGTGAAGGATTGCGCCGATTCCTGCATGAACGCCCGCATTTCTTCGCGGTTGCCGAAAAGTTGCCCGGTAAACGCCCGACCGCCCGTCAAACGCAGGATGACGGTCGAAACGCCTTCAACCACCAGGACAAACGGACTTAAAATAAAATAGAAAAGCCGGAAGAGGTTCGCCGCTCCCAGGCAAAGAGCGTTCGGCTGGGCGCGGAAGAGCATTTTGGGCAGCAAATCGAACAAGGCGTAAAAAAGAAAGACCAGCGCCACGAAAAGAATGACGACCAAAGGGCCTTGGGCCGGGAACCAGCCGCGCAGTCTGGCCAGGGCGAAGCCGAGGATTAAAAAGTTTGCGAGGGTATTGCCGACGAGAATGGTCCAAAGAAATTTTTCGGGGTTTTCCAAAAACCGATTCAGAAATTTCGCCGAAGGCCTGCCCGCCCGCGCCAGCCGCCGCACCCGCAACCGGTTCAGCGCAAAAACGCCCGCTTCCATGCCCGACAGGAGGAACGAGATGAACAGGCAGGGAATTAAGATCAACGCCGCCAATGGATTTGAGATCATTTGAGCCGTTGCACCATGAGTTCGAGCACGCGCCGCTCATCCACCGCGCGGGCAGTCAGCTTTAAATTCCGATAGGTGGCCGATTCCCCCTTCTCCGGAACGACGCCGAGCAGGTGAGTGAGCAGGCCGCCCATCGTTTCCACCCCGGCCACCTCGCCGAGCGGCGGGTATTCGCGGCGAAAATCCTCGAGCCGCATCGAGCCGTTGACCCGCCATTGCGCCGGGCCGGCTTTTTCCATCACAAAACCGTCCGCCGCCGGCACCGCATGCATTTTTCCCACCAGCAAAATCAGAATATCTTCCATCGTGACAATTCCGGCCACACCGCCAAATTCGTCGAGCACCACCGCCATGCCGCGGCGCTGTTGCTGCAGGCTTTGGAACAGCCGCAGCAGATTCATGGTTTCCGGCACAAACGAGGGTAATTCAATGGCTTCGGAAAGGTCGGCGTCGGGGTCGAACAATAGCGCGCGTGTATTGAGGATGCCCACAATGGTGTCCGGGGTTTCATCGTAAATGGGCAGGCGGCGATGTTTGAACTTCTTCGCGGCGGCAATCATTTCTTCCACGGTCGCCTCGTCGGACACAGAGGCCATGGCCGCGCGCGGACGCATCACGTCACTGGCCGTTCGCTGGTCCAGGCTGATGATTTGGAGGATGATTTCCTTTTCCGATTCACCTAATGTGCCTTGTCGGAAGGCCATTTCCAAAAGTTCCTGATATTCGGCGTCCGGCAACGCGACGGGGCCGGCGCGGGACATTTTTCGTAAAAGAACCGAATCCAGCCATTGCGCCGCCTGGTGCAGGGGGCGCGTGGATTTTTGAAACAGCAGCAGGAGCCAGACCGCCCGCAACGCCCATCGTTCCGGCTGGCGCACGGCCAGCGTCTTGGGGAACACTTCACAGCCGATGAGGACCAGGGCGATTGACACCGCCAATGTCAGGAAAAACGGACGTTGCGCGTCGAAGACCAGCCATAACGCGGCGGCGATGACCGCCGCGTTTGCAAAAGTATTTCCCAGCGCCAGCGTGGCCAGCAAATCATCGGGACGCTCAAGAAGTTCGGCCGCTATTTTTCCGGCGCGGGGCCGTTTTTCGCCAAGCTGGCGCGTCTGCCAATTGCTTAGGGAAAACAAAGCCGTTTCCGCCAGCGCAAAAAAGAAACTCGCGCCCGCGAAAATCAAAATTGCCGCCATCGCCTGACCCATGCGCAAAGGCTAATTGAAAAAGTCCAAAGTCCAAAGTCCAAAGTCCGCCGGCGCGCGGCGATCATC
>JBOHXA010000552.1:0-10172 GCA_050737335.1 Limisphaerales bacterium
GGCCAGGCGCCCGTTCATGGCCAGCCAGCGCGGGGATTCGGGAATGGCATAGCGAACCCACAATCCGAACAACGCCAGCAGCGCGCCCAAACCAAAACCCATGCGCCATCCAACGTCCGGCGGAAAATTACGCAGAAAGAGTCCCGTGCTCAGGGCGGAAATAATGCCGCCCATTGGAAAGGCCGCCAGGACCAATGCGGCCGCCTTGCCTCGATGCAGCCGGGGGATGAACTCAACCATCGCCGCGGCCACGGCCGAGTATTCGCCGCCCACGCCCAGGGCAGCCAAAGACCGGAAGGCCAGGAGCGAATAATAGTTCCATGAGAACGCGGTGATTACGCTAAAGGCCGCGTACCAGATTAGCGTCAGGATGAATAATTTCTTTCGTCCGAGCCGATCCGAAAAATATCCGAACACCAGCGCGCCCACAAACATCCCAAAGACCCATGCGCTCACCAGCGAGGATCCCTGGGACGGCGAGAGGCGCCACTGTTTGGTCACCTGTCCCATGACACTGCCAATGATGTTGGTTTCGAAGGCGTCGAGCATCCAGCCCAAAGACAGCGCGATCGTAACGACGGTATGAAACCGGCACCACGGGAGCCGATCCAGCCGTTGAGTCACGCTGGGATTGAACGTTGTCCTGCCGGATGAAAGACCGATGCCCTGTTTATCGTTCATTCGTTCTTTTTTTCAAAGGATGGCGGTTTGGGAATTGGCAGGCAGATGTTGGCCATCGTCTGAGGCCGGATGAGACGCGCTGGAGGCGCAATACCATTTTAGCCGGGGGCAACGCCCTCGGGATAATGCCGCAATTGTTCCACGCCCTGTAAGGGCGGGCCCAATGGCGTCAATCCCACAAATATCGTTCATCAAAAGGCGCATCGTATTTTTCAACATCCGCAAATACTCTTCGTGAAGCGTCTCCTTTTTGTGATGGCTTTCCTAGCATGAGACGAGCATGACAAAATTTGGATCGCCCTTACAGGGCAAAAATTTCTTATGTGGCGCGTGTACCGCGGGCCGTGCCCACGGCTAAGACGGGTTGCGCTTTCAGCGCGGAGATTGCCACAGCCACACCAAGGCCGCAGGCAGTGTTTCTCCGACCACACGGCGGTCCACGTGCCGGGCGCCTTTGGCAAAAATGAACCGGTAATGATAACCCCTGGCCTTTAAGACTGCGGCCATCCTTTCATTGGCCATCACCCAATTATGCAGCGACGCTTCGTCCCGATCAAAGCCGAGGTCGTGCTCCCCGACTTCCAGCCAGACTCGCAACGGTTTGGCGGCGGTTTGCGCAATCAGATGTTCGTGATATTCCCAGGCGCCGTCGGAGAAGGCCGGGTTGAACGGCGACTGCTGGTTCACGAATGTGCCGGAATAACTCAAGATGCGCCGATAAAGGTCCGGATGAAACCAGGCCATTGTAAAAGCGCATGCGGCTCCCGAACTGCCGCCCATGGCGGCCCGTTCATTGGGGTCGCGTGTCAATTTCACGCGGCAACGTCTCTCGACTTCAGGCAAGACTTCCTTTTCGACGAACTCCGCGTATTTGCCGGAAACGGTGTCGTATTCCAATCCTCGTTCGCTGCCGCGCCCGTCGCCGCCGCCGTTCTGAATCATGACCGCAATGATGACCGGCACGCGGCGCTCCGCGATTAAATTGTCCAGGACCACGGGCAGGCGGTTTGTGTAGCCCTTGCCGTCCTGCGCCACAAGGAGCGCGGCGCGCGTACCGCTCACATACTGCTTGGGAACATAAACGTACACGTCGCGGCGATATGGCCCGTTGAGGCCGGGATAAAATTTGCTGTCCACCGAGCGCATCACGAAATGACAGACCGTTCCTTTTGGAACATTCGGATTCACACGCGTCTCCAGCGCATTTGTGTAGTCCGGTCCAATGACGAAATTTCCGTCGGAATAGGAAGCCAGCGCGCCTTCGTTCATGACAGGATTGTTTGCCGATTGCGCGCGAGCGCAAAGCGAAACGATAACGAAGGCGGCGGAAAGAAGAATTCTTGCCAGGCCGGGATGCCCGAATTTCCTGTGGGTCCTAGTTTTTGACATATCCGTTATCCCGAAACCATTCAACGGCGTCAGCAAGGGCCTGTCTGGGAGGCGTCTGCGGCAGGCCCAATTGGCGGACGGCTTTGGTGGAATCGTACCACATTTTATATTTGGCCATCCGCACGCCGGCCAGCGGCACTTTCGGTGGATGGCCGGTCATACCGGCAATCGTTTCGCTCACGTACCCGGCCGCCAATGCCGTCCAGCGCGGAATTTTCATTCGCGGCGCGCGAATGCCCGTGATTTCTTCCAGCACGCGCAACGTTTCCCGCATGGTCCAGTTTCCCTGCATGTTGCCCAGGATGTATCGCTCGCCGGGACGGCCTTTTTCGGCGGCGAGAATATGGCCGGCGGCCACGTCGCGAACATGCACCCAATTCAAGCCGGTTTCTATGAACGCGGGCAGTTTGCGATTCAGGAAGTCCACGATCAATTGGCCCGTGGGCGTCGGCTTCACATCCCCCGGGCCCACCGGCGCGCTGGGATTGACGATGATGACCGGCAGACCGTCGCGCGCCATTTTGGCGGCGATCTCCTCGGCCTGCCACTTCGAGCGTTTGTAGTGGTTGGTGAGTTGTTTCTCCGCGACGATTTGCGTCTCATTGGAGGGCACAATCACTGTATCCTGTATTTTTGGCAGGCCCACGCAGCCCACTGTGCTCGTATAGACGATGCGCTGGCAACCGGCCCGGCCGGCCGCTTCGAGCACGTTGCGCGTGCCCGTGACGTTGGCTTCATACATGGGTTTGTAATCGCGCAGCCACAGATGATAGCTCGCGGCCACGTGAAAGCACCACTGGCAGCCGTCCATTTCCCGCCGCAGCGCGTCCGCATCCAGCACGTCGCCCGCGGCCCGCTCGAAAGCCGCTCCGGCCAAAGCCTGTTCATTGGCCCCGGGACGCAACAACGCTTTGACGCGATGCCCGCGCGCCAGCAAATCATGGACGAGGTTGGAACCTACAAATCCCGAAGCGCCCGTGACAAAGCATTTCATACGAGTGCTCGTCGCTCGCGCCTGGGCGCCGCCGGGTCGGCCGGGTATCGCAATTGGTTTGTCACAACATTAAAAAGAAGCCGTTCCGGGCATTTTGCGAAAACACTTGAAGAATTTCCACAAAAAGTTTTGTTGCCGCTTGACTTGGCGCCCGATATATGAGACAAGTTATCAGCGTTCTATGCAGGCTAAGAACGGTGTCAGAAAAAAAACGCGAGCCAACCAGCGTGAACTCGATGTCAAAATCAGTTTCATGGAAGGACTCGTTCGTCGTGATCCAAACTACGTGGATGCGCTCCAACTATTGGGCGATCATTACACGCAGCGTGGCCGTTTTACCGAAGGCCTCAACGTGGACGAGCGCCTTGCGCGGCTGGATCCGGAAAACCCGGTCGTCTTTTACAATCTGGGGTGCAGCTATTCCTTGACCGATCAGTTTGATCGCGCCGCCGAGGCGCTGGAAAAAGCGATCCTCCTGGGCTACAAAGATTTCACCTGGCTTACCAAAGACCCCGACCTCAAGAAGTTCCGTTCGCAGGCTGTGTACCGCCAGATTCTGAAAAAAATCCGGTATAAAAAAGTCAAAGTCCGTTAGTCGCGGCAATGAACGTCACCATTCGCGGCCGGACGCGGCATTTCCGCACCGTCAGCTTTGACGCAACTAAAAACGCCGTTTTGCTGATAGAGCAACGGTTATTGCCCCACGAGTTCCGGATTGTTTCCATGGCTGACTTTCGCCGCACCGCGGCGGCAATACGGGACATGGTCGTTCGGGGCGCCGGAGCGATTGGGGCCACCGCCGCTTATGGCCTGGCCCAGGGCGCGCTGGCATTTGCCGGAACAGATTTAAAAAAATTCGACGCGCGCGTCCGGACCGTTTATCAGACGCTCGAACAGGCCAGGCCGACCGCGATTGACCCGGTCAACGCGATGAATGAGGTTCGTTCCGCGATGCGCGCAGGCCGCTCGGTTGAAGAAAAAAAGGCGATGGCCCTGGCTGCCGCCGTGGAATTTGCCAACCAGGACGTCCGCCATTGCCAGGAGATCGGACGGCACGGCGCGAAATTGATCCGCAATGGAATGCGCCTCCTGACGCACTGCAACGCGGGCTGGCTCGCGTTTGTGGATGTCGGCTCCGCAACGGCGCCCATGTACGCCGCCCAGGCCGCCGGCACGAAATTTCACGTCTTCTGCGATGAAACGCGTCCCCGTTCGCAGGGCGCGACGTTGACGGCCTGGGAATTGGCCCAGCAACGGATTCCGCATCATATTATCGCGGACAACGCGGCAGGGCATTTAATGCAGCGCGGCGAAATTGACCTGGTGATCGTCGGGAGCGACCGCGTGCTGGGCCGCACGGGCGAGGTCACCAATAAAATCGGCACTTATACAAAGGCGGTGTTGGCCGCCCGACACCACGTTCCCTTTTACGTCGCAATTCCTCTCTCGACCATTGATTGGAATTTGACCGGCGGGTTCGATATTCCAATTGAAGAGCGCGCCGAAAGCGAAGTCCTTGGCGCCTGGGGCATTGCGGGCCGAAAACGCGCCTGTCTCCGCATCGCCAATCCATCCAGTCCCGCGCGCAACCCGGGCTTTGACGTCACGCCGCCGGAGCTGATTACCGGGATCATTACGCCGGTTGGAATTTTCAAGCCCGCCGAACTTTGGAAGCGGCGCCAATCTCTTGGATTCAAAAAATGATCAGTCGTTGAAGCGTTGATGGCCGGTTCTTCAGAATTTTTCCTGTTTTCTTTTTCGTGTTTCGTTCCAAACTGCCTTGATGCAGGGCAACCGCCACATCGTCAATATCGCGCTCATTGGCTTTATGGGCACGGGCAAGACTTCCGTCGGGCGCCTGGCGGCTGAACAGTTGCGCTTTGAGTATCTGGACACGGACGAAATGATCCAATCCGCGACGGGCAAGACGATTGCGGAAATCTTTTCGGCGAACGGCGAACCCGCGTTTCGCGCGCTTGAAGAAAAGATGGTCCACGAGCTTGCCGCTCGAACGCGCACCGTGATTTCCGCCGGGGGCGGTCTGCCGGTCAATCCGCTGAACTTGGCCAGCCTGAAGGCGCACGCGCTGGTTGTGTGCCTGTGGGCATCGCCGGCCAAAATCTGGGAGCGCGTTAAAAACCAAGCCCATCGGCCGCTGCTTCAGGACCCGGACCCGCAACAGAAAATCCGGCAATTGCTTGAGGCGCGCGCGCCGTTTTACAAACAGGCCGACATCCTCCTGAACACCGAGGCGCGCTCATTGCGCGAGGTGGCGCAGCAGGTGATCCACCAGTTTCGGCTCCAATGCCCGGGGCAATGAAAGAACAAATCCGACAGCGCGCGCTGGCGCTGGAATTCAACGACTGCCGTTTTGCGCGCGCCGATGCTCCCGCCGCCGCGAAGGAATTTCGCGGCTGGATTGCCGAAAAGAAACACGGCGAGATGTTGTGGATGGAAAAAAATGCCGATAAAAGGGCCGATCCGCAAAAGGTGCTCGCAGGCGCAAAGAGCGCGATTTGCATCGCCGCCAGCTATTATGCCCAGGAAGCTGAACCAGGTGCAAAAGCCGGCCTGGTGGCTCGATACGCGCGCTTTGACGATTATCATGATATTTTGGGCGAACGATTGAAATTGCTGACGCAATTTATCGCCGGGATCGGCGGCCCCGAAATACGCTCGCTTTGGTACGTGGATACCGGGCCGGTGCTCGAACGGGATTTGGCGCAACGCGCGGGCATCGGTTTTATCGGCAAGCATACCAATGTCATCAGCCGCAAGTTCGGCAATTGGATATTTCTGGCGGAGATTTTGACGACCCTCGAACTGCAGCCCGACGAGCCTGAAACGAACCATTGCGGAAAATGCGCGCGCTGCATTGCCGCCTGCCCGACGGCAGCCATAACCGCGCCCTTTAAATTGGATGCGCGCCGTTGCATTTCCTATCTCACCATTGAACTGAAAGGTCCCATCCCCGAGGAATTTCGCCGCGCCGTCGGCAATCGAATTTATGGCTGCGACGATTGCCTGGCCGCGTGTCCATGGAACAAATTTGCGCAGGCGGGCCGGCTCATGAAATCGCATGAGCGGAGGGATTTGAAACAGCCGGATTTGATCGAGCTGCTCTCGCTCGATCCCGCCGCTTTTAAGAGGCGTTTTGCCGGGTCGCCGATTCTCCGGACCAAACGGCGCGGCCTGTTGCGAAACGTTTGCGTGGCGCTGGGAAATGCGGGCGACGCGTCCGCTTTGCCCGCCCTGGAGCGCGCGTCGCGCGACGCCGAGCCATTGATCGCCGGGCACGCGCGTTGGGCAATCGAGCGAATCAAGGACAGGAGCGGCCAGCCAAAAACCCCCGAATTTACAAAGCGAAAGGAGTAAAGTATCGAGAATGAAACTGCGATTGGACCTCCTGGAACACCTGAAAATTCTCCGGATCCTCGAAGACGGGAAGAGTGTGTGGCAACCGAACGGAACGAAGGGGAATTAATCGCGCTGTCCGGGAGTCTTTGCCTGGACGCGAAGCGTTGGAGCCGTTGGCTAAACGTAAAGCGTGCTCTGTAAATCGTGGATGAGCACGCTCATGAAAGGGTAACGGCGCTCCGGTTCACGGGCTAGGCACTTCAGGACGGCCTTTTCCAGGCCCGGCGGCAGGTCCGGATTGTGCGCCGACAATGGAATTGGCCCGCCAGGCGCCAATTGCCGCGCCAGGATTTCCGCCGGGTTGTCGCCGGGAAACGGCTTTTGATTCGTCAACAATTCGTAGGCCGAAACGCCAAAGGCAAAAATATCCGCGCGGGTATCAATCGCCTGTCGCTGCAACTGTTCCGGAGCCATGTAACCGGGTGTGCCGGGATATTTCGCGAACTTTTTCGGCTTTTCAGAAACGGGTTGCGCCATGTCAAAATCAATCAGCCGCACACCGGCATTGCGCGTGACCAGGACATTTTCAGGCTTGAAATCCAGATGCATGTATCCGCTCTCATGCACGGCGCCAAGGCCCATGGCCATGTCAATGAGGATTTGCGCGACGTTCTCGGTCAGCACAGCGTCATGCCGCGAGAACAATTCCTTGAGATTGGCCGCTTCCACATAATCCATCACCATGTAGAGGATGCCGCTGATTTTGCCGTGCTCGACGTAGCCGACGATGTACTCGCTGTGGTTGAGTTTTGAGAGAACTTCGCAGCCGCGCACGAACCGGCGGCGTTCGGTAAAATTGAAGCGAAGTTCCTTTTTTAATCGCCGGACCGCGTAGGGTTTGCCGCGACCGTCGGTGGCCAGCCAAATCTCGGCCATGCCTCCGCTGTTAAGCAATTCCTGAAGATAGAAGCGCCCAAAATGCTCCTGTCCAATCTGGGCATCGGAATTCTCTGCCGTTTCAGCCATTTGCATTAGACCTTACCATGCGCCGTAATTGGATGCGAATAAAAGTTGGCTGTCAGAAAAAACCATCAAAAAATGCCGAAAACAGGCCAAAAACGCACAAATAGACAAACGCCCGGACACTCCGTATTATAATCGGAAATAAATCAAAAAACGATGCTAATGCGTCGTCTTTGCGAATTCCATCATCCGCTCAAACTGCGGCCGGGTGATCGGAGATACCGACAGCCGCGTCTGCTTCACGAACGACATTTCGCCGAGAGCCTTATCTTTTTTGATCCGGGCAAGGGTGACAGGCCTGCCCAACGGCTCGACCGGCACTAAATCCACGCAGGACCAGTCGCCATCCTCGGCCGTGGGGTCTGGATAGAACTCCCTTTCCACGCGCGCCAAACCGACGACGGATTTTTCATCGCCACTGTGATAAAATGCAACCACGTCGCCCTTTTTCATGGCGCGCAAATGGTTCCTTGCCGCGAAATTGCGGACGCCGGTCCAGGCCGCGCGCCCATCCTTCAATAAATGGGACCATGAATACGATTCGGGTTCAGATTTAACCAGCCAGTAGTTCATTTACGACCTCGGTTTTGCGTTTTACGATGACGGCATGAGTTTTGCCGATAATCTCGCAGCAATTCAACAACGGATTCACGAGGCTTGCGCCCGGGCCAATCGCAAGGCCCAATCGGTCATGCTGTTGGCCGTGTCCAAGACTCAGCCCGCCGGAGCGATCGGCGAGGCCGTGCAATGCGGGCAGATTTGGTTTGGCGAAAACAAAGTTCAGGAGGCCAAGGCGAAAATCCCGGCCGCTCCCGGCAAGGCTCGATGGCATTTCATAGGCCATTTGCAGTCAAATAAGGCGCGTGAGGCGGTTCATTTGTTTGAAATGATACAAAGCGTGGACAGCCTGGACCTGGCGCGCGAAATCTCAAAACGTTGCGAACAGGCGTCCAAAGCCATGCCGCTGCTGCTGGAAGTCAATGTCGCCGGCGAATCGAATAAATTTGGCTATAAACCTGAACGGCTCTTGGCCGAATTGAGAGAACTCAATTCCCTTCCGCGCATCGCCATCGAGGGATTGATGACCATTCCGCCGTTTGCGAGGGACCCGCAAAACGCGCGTCCGCATTTTCGCCGCTTGCGCGATTTTAAGGCGCAATGCGAGGAAATACTCGGGGCGGCCTTGCCGCATTTGAGCATGGGCATGAGCGGTGATTTTGAAATCGCCATCGAGGAAGGGGCGACGATTGTGCGGATTGGGACGGCGCTGTTTGGACCGCGGCCGGCTTTGCAAAAAGAGACCGGCCCCGCCTGAACCGGAAACGCCCCGATGATGGCCCTCGCCGCGCGTCCTGGCCCGCAAAATTTTCGTTTTCTTTTTTTACGGTTGTTTTATTATTGGCTTGTGACGGTGGAAACATTCAAAAAGGAAATTGCTGGCGCCCGGAAGGCGTATGAAAAATACATCATTTGTGTGGACAAAACGCCCGATGACTTTGAGGCCTCTTTGCAATCGTTAACCAAAAAGGCGATTGCCGCCTACGAGAACCGGGGCCCTGGCATGCGCCACGGCATTGCGCTGGACAAATTCGTGACGGTGATTCTGAGCCAGAGCGACACCGAACGTCCAATGTGCGGGATTTATTTTAACCTTCATTCTCCTTACCAAAAGAACGCGCTGCCTAAGACCGTCACCGAATTGAAAATAAAGAATTAAAAGGGTACGTTCCTTTCGCCGAAGGCGTTTTTCTTTATTTTCACTGCTCACGCACGTTGTCGCCCGCCTCCGCGGCCCCGGTCGTCAAGTCCGCCACAATATCGTCGTCTCGTTGGGGTCCGGTGATCTTGACTTCGCCGACTTTCAGTCCGGCGCGATAAACCCCGAGTGTTTGGCCGACTTGCGGCATTTGGCCGATTGGAAAATTCAATACGACGAAGCGCCCCACGGAATTATATCGAACCACCTTCGCCTGGAAGGACGTGTCGGGCGTCACGATCGGCTCATGCGGAGTCGTTGAAACGCTGGTCGGGGGCGGCGATTGGTGCCGCGGCCTTGAATGACTGGCGCAGCCCGAGATCACCAGTCCGGCCAGGAAAACACTAAAGAAAAGACACGATCTCATGCAGCCAGTAAAACGACTTTTCGGCCCGAGGTCAATAGGAACGTGCCTGTAATCTTGCGTGTTGTGCGCGCGTACAGAATAGTTCGACGCTCTCAGGCTGCTTGATGCAATGCCTTTTCCAGCTTTCCTTCGGTCGAACCAAAAGCGATGCCGGGACAACTACTCTAAACCCGCGCGGCGGCGAGGCGCGCCGCGTCCGGGGCCAGCTTCGAATAGACTCGATTCAGCGCGTTGGCCAGCGCGAGGACTTTTTCGCGGGCGCATTCGCCCAGCAAACAGACCTGGACCCAGTTTTTGCGGCGCAAATACTCGCTGTTGAAACTCAATAGATAGCCGGCTTCCTGCATCGCTCCGCCAAATTTCACAGAACTGATGTGCTCCGGCAGTTGAATTGTAATGACCGCAGGCGAAACCATCGCGCCGTTGCCGATCAGACGAAAATCATTTTCCATGAGCCTCTCGCGCAGCCATGCCGAGAGTTCTCCGATGTCGGAAAACCGCTTTTCCCAGTTAACGCGCCGCACGGCGGCGCGCAACGCGTGCGTGAGATTGGAGGAAAACGTGAAATGAATCCCGTCGTGACCCGCGTAGAAACTCATATCGAG
>JBOHXA010000553.1:0-3710 GCA_050737335.1 Limisphaerales bacterium
TCATCGTTTGAAAGTCGTCCCTTCCGTTTGGGTCGGAGGGGTCAACGCCAAAAACGTTGGTCGGGCTGACGAATGTCATGTCCTGGCGGCCAAAGATTCCATCCGGACCCGGATAGCGAAAATTCCATTGATATTGTTGCGCAACGACCTGGACGACCGTGGACTTGTCGGCAGGGGGGAATTTGTCCACGGCTCTGGCCCACAACGGCACGGCCACGAACACCAGGAGGATGCCCTCGATGAGAGCGACAATCAGTTCGATGTAGTTGGAGGCGTGGTTGCGGACGCCATGATAATCGGCTTTGGGGTTGCGCTTGTGATGAAAGCGCCAGATGGCATAGAAGAAATAGATGATCCAGCCGATAAACAGCAAGAGCATGAGCCAATGCACATAGATAATGAGGTCATCCACGTCCTGACCGTTTGAAGAGGCCAGCGGTGGCATTCCCAGAATTTTTGCCCACCAGGCTTTAAACGCGGTCATACTTCGGCTCCCGAAAGGTCTTCTTCCGGCAAATTCTTTTCCTGGGCGGCCGCTTCACGGCGGATCAGGAAAAAGAAAAAAGTCGCTATGGAGCTGAGCATGAGGGCAACGATGGCCAGAAGGGAAAAAATGCCCCAATTCATGCCGTGAGCGAGTGGGTCGCTGGATTTGCCGAAACAGGCCGCGCAGGCAAAGAGCGGCGAGGGCGACAACCCCGCCAGCGCGGCGGCCAGCGCAATTTTACGAAACGCTTTCATAGGTAGCTTATTTTCTTCAATTTCTTTAAAAAATACACGCCGTAAACGACGATGAGCGCCGCGGCGACGAGGCCGAGCAGCCCAAAAATGATGTGACCTGTGCAAAAAGCCCATGCGGTGAAGCCCAGCGAAAGCGTCGTGAACGACGTGACAAAAATGAGATGAAAGGCTTTTAGCGACATGATCAGTGCGTCACGGTGTTGAGCGGAAAATCGTTCATGGCATACAAAGTGAGGCCAAACAATCCGATGACGAAGCAAACCGTAAAACCAAGAATGGTATATACCATTTTTCTTTCTGAAATCAGATGCATCAGAAATCCCGCCACGATAAACGCGTTGACACTGGCGATCAGAAGGATGATCGCGATTTTTGGGGACCAGCCCAGGCGCGTCTCGGGCAGATACGAAGTCCAGAGCATGAATCCGATGGCGAACAGGACGACGACGAAAACGAAGGCGCAACGCCGGACATAACTGCTGAAATCAACCGGATGGTCGTGAGGCGCCGGCGTATTTGATGCCGTTGCGTTTTGCGGTTCACTCATAAATTTTTAAGTCAAATACAAGACCGGAAACAGGAATATCCAAACCAGGTCCACGAAATGCCAAAACAGGCCGGAAACTTCGACGCGATTGGTGAAACGGTCCGGATCGGTTTTCCACATCTTGCGGCCCGGTCCCCATAGAAAGCCGATGACGATGGTGCCGGCGATAACATGGAGCGCGTGCAGGCCGGTCATCGTGAAATCCAGCGCCATATAGTCGTTGTGCCACGGGCCGTAATTCTCCATCGAGGCGATCTGTGATCGCGGAATAGTGATTTTATTTTCCGGGATGCTCTTTTGCGCCCGCAAATCATACAAATCCATTTCGCTTTTCACGTACCGGCCATCAATCACCACGTCGCTTTCCCCGGGTTTGTCTCGCAGCATGTGGCCGTCGGCAATTTGACCGTTGGTCAGTTTAATCTCGTAGTGGGTGAGATCGTCGCGATATTCCGTCGCATGGATGCACAGGAACGCCACCGCCAGCAGCAGGGTGCAACCATGGAAGAGTTTGAACCGGCCGAACTGGCGAACTTTGCAGGCCACCCAGGCCATGAGCGTCGTAATGGCCGAAAGGGCGAGGATGACCGTCTCGATTGTGCCCAGGGTTACATCCTGCCATCCGTGGGGCCATGTGCCCGGCTCCGCGCCGACGCGCAACAGAATGTAGGCGGAAAAAAGGCCTCCAAATAACATCACTTCAGATGCCAGAAAGAGCCAGATGCCGACTTTGGCGTTGTACAGGCCGGTATCGGGTCTGGCTGCGACTGTGTAGGGAATATCCATGAAAAAAAATTAATGCGCGGTGGTTGGGACTTTGGGCGCCACGGACGTCGAAATTTCCGGCTCATTTTGGGGCGTGAAATCGCGGGCATGGCCGGGAACGCTGTATTCGTAAGGAGCGCGATAAACGTGCGGTGTATGGGCAAAATTGCCGTGCGGAGGAGGCGTGGGCGTTTGCCATTCCAGGGTGGTGGATTCCCAGGGATTGGTTCCGACTTTTTCGCCGTGGCTGATGCTCCAGAAGAAATTAATGATGAATGGGATTTGCGCAAGGCCCAGGCAAACGACCGCCCACATTATGGGGGTGTGAAGGGACATAATAAAAGGGCTTAACCCGCCGATAACGTCGGCTCCCGTGCGGCTGTTTACCGCGGCGGAATAATTGGCGCCGCCATCGGCCATGCGCCGCAACATTCCGGCCATGCCCTGAGAGAACATGGGCATGAAAACCAGGTTCATAAAAACGAGCGAACACCAGAAATGCACACTGCCCCAGAATTCACTCATTTTGCGCCCGGTTATTTTTGGAAACCAATAATAAACACCGGCGAACAATCCGAATATGGTGCCTGGGGCGACCACATAATGGAAGTGGGCGATCACGTAATAGGTATCGTGCAGATGCACGTCACTAACGTTGAAACCGAGAGGCAAGCCAGTCAAACCGCCAATGCCGAACATGGGCAGGAAGGCCAGGGCAAAAAGCATGGGCGTATTAATACGAATCGAGCCGCCCCAGAGCGAAATGAAAAGGCACGTCAAAATGATTACGGATGGAATTGAGATAATCATCGTCGTCGCCTGAAAGAATGTGGAAATGACAGTGCCCATGCCGGTCATGTACATATGGTGCGCCCAGACGATCATTGAGAGGAAGCCGATGGACAGGATGGAATAGACCAGAGATTTGTAACCCCAGATGGGTTTGCGGGTGTTATTGGCGATGATTTCGCAGACGATGCCCATTGCCGGCAAAATCAGGACGTACACTTCCGGATGGCCGAGGAACCAAAACAAATGCTGCCAGAGCAGGGGGCTGCCTCCGCCGCTGATGTGGGCCAGGTGGCCGCCAACGGCCAAGCCGGTCGGCAAAAAGAAGCTGGTATGGCAGACATTGTCCATCAATTGCATGACACAAGCCGCTTCGAGCGGCGGAAATGCCAGCAACAGCAGGAATGCCGTGACAAATTGCGTCCAGACAAACCACGGCAGGCGCATCCACGTCATGCCCGGCGCGCGCAGTTGAATGATGGTGCCGATGAAATTGACGGCGCCCAGGAGGGACGACGAGATGAGCAGGATCATTCCAATGATCCAGAACAATTGGCCATGAGTGGGAATGCTGCTCGCCAGGGGCGAATAGGAAGTCCATCCGGCCTGCGCGGCGCCTCCGGGAATGAAGAAGCTGGTAAACATCACCACTCCGCCCAGGAAATAGGCCTGGTAACTGGCCATGTTCACGCGGGGGAACACCATGTCCGGCGCCCCGATCATCAGCGGAACGACGTAATTGCCGAACGCCGCGAACGCGAGCGGGACAATGCCAAGGAACACCATGATCGTGCCATGCATGGCTCCAAACGAATTGTAAAGTTCGCGCGAGATGACGCCGCCGGCGGCGGGATTGTCCATCCCGGGA
>JBOHXA010000554.1:0-2338 GCA_050737335.1 Limisphaerales bacterium
GGCATGTGATTGGTTCCAGGTTAAACAGCCCAAAACAACCAGAAGAGAAACTGAAAGGATAAGATAACCATTTGACACACCGCCCCGGCTTTTACGGAAGGCCAGGGTGATGGCTGCCGCGACCAAAGCGAATGGGCCCATGCAGGCGAGATAAACGAAATGATCGCTGACAAATGAGTAACGGAAGAAGAATATATTGAAAAACCCAAGCATCAGAAAGAGCAAGCCCGCGAAGTACGCCAGCGCAACAAAAATGGGACGGCCCCGGGGGCCGTTGCGTTTGACCCACAGGACCACGGCGAGAGCCACAACAGCCAGAAACGGGATCCAGGCGAGCGCCGATGACGCGCGAATGTTCCAGCGCGGATATACGAAAATGAGCGGATGGGGCCATGCCAGTTTGACCAGATAAAACCAAAAGTTTCGCGCGGCCAGCAGGAGCCGGTCAATGAACGAAAATTGAAATTCCTTCCCGCTTGCCCCGAGACTCTGTTCCACATGATGGGTAATGAGGCCGACAGCCACGCCGGCAACCACAAACGGAATAAATAGGCCGACGTCGCGCATCGTGATGTGTCCGCGCTTCCACCAGACGAGCAGGAGTATGACCGCGGGAAGCGGAATCGTAGTGGTTTTGCTGAACAGGGCGCACACGAAAAGGCCAAACGAAAGCCAGAAAAACGTCCAGTCGGTCAACGGCCCGCGGGAAACTCGGGGAATTTCCGGGAGATGTTGTGACTGGGGTGGACTCGGCTCGGCGCTCCGCAAGGTCTTATGGGCGCGGGTGCCTGGCAGCCAGAATCTCAAGGCCGCCAGAATTGAGCACAAATAAAAGAAAGTCGAAAGTGTGTTTTTGCGTTCGACGATCCAGGCGACGGACTCAACATTTATCGGATGCAGGGCGAATATCGCGGCGCCAAGCCACGCGCCGGGAACGTTCAATCGCAACAGCACAAGCCACAGGAGAATGGCGTCGGCAACGTGAAACCCAATATTCACGAGGTGAAAGCCCAGCGGATTCATTCCCCAAAAATGATATTCGATCCAAAATGTGGTGTACGTCAGCGGATAATACTGAACGGACGTTCTGAACCAGATGTGTTGAAGGCCCTGCCAAAAACTCAGGTTCGGGTTATGCAGAATGAATTGGTCGTCTTTCCACAAAAATCCTCCATGCCAGGCGGGCAAATAGGCGACAAATGTGGCAACTATCAAAAACAGCGGGAACAGCCAATTCCGATGCCGCGAAAGAAACGAAATCATCGCATTAAAGGTAAAAAAACGTCTAGTCCAGCCCCGAATTTCGTCTCGCCCGTTTCAACACCGTTTGAGCCAGGCCGCGCGCCTTGCCAGCGCCGTCCGCCAGGACCTTGTTCACATAATCCAGATTGGCGGCCAGTTCGGCGCGCCGCTTTCGGGCATCGGCGAAATAGTTCCAGTAATTCTCGAAGAGAGCTTTTTTCAGGTCGCCATAACCAAGCCCGCCGGCGCGAAGGCGCTCCTCAAACTCACGCCCTGTCTCAGGAGGCGAAACCAGTTTTAAAAGCTGCGCCGCGATGTTTTCCGCCGCGTCCGGTTTTGGCTCCGACGGCGGGCGCGAGTCCATCACGATGCCCATGATTTTCTTTCGAGCCGCGTTTTCATTTCCGAAAATTTCAATCGTATTGCCGTAGCTCTTGCTCATCTTCTGGCCGTCGGCGCCGGGCACAACGGCAACCTCCCCGCGGATTTGCTCTTCCGGGATGATGAATGTCCCTCCATAAGTTTCATTAAATCGGGTGGCCATGTCGCGCGTCATTTCCAGGTGCTGCTTTTGGTCGTGCCCGACCGGGACGACGTTTGAGTCGTAAATCAGAATGTCTGCTGCCATGAGAACGGGATAGGCGAAGAGACCGTGATTGGGAGCAATGCCCTTTGCGATTTTATCTTTGTAACTGTGCGCCAGTTCAAGCCGGGCTTTGGGAAAGACGGTCGAAAGCAACCAAGCCAGTTCCGTCACCTCGGGCACGTCGGATTGCCGGAAGAAAATCGCTTTGTTTGGATCCAGCCCGCACGCCATGAAGTCCAGCGCGACCTCCACTGTGTTTTTGCGCCGTTCATCCGCGTTGAACACCGACGTCATGGAATGATAATTGGCGATAAAATATAGGGCCTGGCCTTTGTCCTGAAGCTCAATGGCCGGACGCATCATCCCGAAATAATTGCCCAAATGCAGCGCGCCGCTGGGCTGGATGCCGGATAAAATTCGCATCCTTAAACGTTACGTTAAAGCGTTGGAGAGTTGAAGTTTTAAAGCGATCGAAGGATCGTGGTACGCTGTCGCCGAACCTTCCAGGAT
>JBOHXA010000555.1:0-6622 GCA_050737335.1 Limisphaerales bacterium
GCGCGCGATTGGCCACAACCATTTCGCTGTCGGTTGAAGGCTTGAAAGATGTTCGCCGTGATGCTTCACAGATCGGATCAAAGCAATTTTTCCGTGAGAGCCTTGGCGACCGCTCCTCCGCGCGTATGAACGTGCAACTTGCAATAAATGCTGCGCAGATGATTGTCCACCGTGTGATAGCTGAGTCCCAGGCGATCAGCGATTTCCTTTTTTATCAGCCCCTGACTCATGAGTTCGAGAATCTGCGTTTCGCGCGGCGAAAGGCCGTAGTCGCGCCGCGCCGGTTCGGTCAATCGCGTGAACATTCCCAGCACCATTCTCGCAACCCGCGGGTTCATCGGCGCGCCGCCGTTGAGGACTTCCTGGATTGCGTTCACAATGGCCTGGTCATCCGCTGTTTTCAGCAAATACCCGGAGGCGCCGGCGCAAATCGCGTTGAACACCTTTTCATGATCATCAAAAACCGTCAGCATGACGACGTGCGTGGAGGGCGCGCGCGCCTTGATCTCGCGAATCCCTTGAATGCCGTTCATGCGCGGGAGGCCCACGTCCAGAAGAATCACCTCCGGTGAAGGCCCGCTGCCCAGGGCCGAGAGCGCCTCTTCGCACGTCGAAAAGGAATGTTCACAGCGCATGGCATTGGTCCGATTAATGACCCGCGCAACCATGCGCCGGCAATCGTCGTGGTCTTCAACGAGCCAAACGGTTGTCCTGGCTGCCGTTGTTGTGTTTTTCATATTGTTTCGGGCTGAATATTCGCCTCCAAAATTGGCCGTCGCCAAACCTGGGAATCGTCAGAACGACTGTTGTTCCCTTGCCGGGCGCGCTAATCATATCCGCCGCCGCGCCGATTTTTTCGGCGCGACGCCGCAAATTTTGCAATCCATTTCCGGCCACAGCCGCCGAAGGATCGAATCCCGCGCCATTGTCCCTGACGCTCAATTCCCAAACGCGCTGAAATTCTTTCAGGCAGATTTCAACGTTGGATGCCTGCGCGTGCTTCGCCACGTTGGTCAAAATTTCCTTATACATCAGAAAGACATTTTCGCGAAAGCCAAGCGTCAGCCGGCGCGATAAATTCAAGCCTTCACAATTCAATTGATATTCGGCCCCGCGCAAGATGGTCCCCGCAAAATCCTTCATGCGTTGCACCATGTCCTGCACCGTATCGAATGCCGGATTGATGATCCAAACAATATCGCGGATCGCGTTGGAAGTCTGGCCGGCGATGCGATGGATTTCACCGGCGTCGCGCCGTTCGTCGTCGCCCATTTTGCCGTGTTTTTTCAGCATTTGACTGAGCAAGGCAATGCTCCAGAGGCTTGAGCCCAATTCATCGTGGAGGTCGCCGGCAATCCGCACTCGCAATCGCTCCATTTCGCGCAATCGGATTCGACGCTGGCGCACAACCGCATAAATGAACGCGGCCAGGGCGCCCAATGCCAGCAGCTTGAACCACGTAGTGTCCCACCAGAATGGCGCAATAATTACCGCCAGACTGTCGCCGGACCGGCTCCAAACACCGTCATTGTTGCAGGCAATGACACAAAACCGATAGTGGCCTGGCGGGACTTGCGTGTATTGAGCCGCCCGCTTGTTTTGCATGTTCACCCACGCCCGGTCGAAGCCTTCCAGGCGGCACCGGAAACGCGTCTTTTCCGGCGCGGCCAGGCTCAATGCCGTATATTGAAATTGCACTCGTTCGGTGCCCGGTGGAATTCGCGCGGGATTTGTCAACGGGACCGCTGCGTCATCAATGAGCAACTGCTCCAAAACGACCGGCGGCGGGGCTGTATTCCAGTGAATCAGTTTCGGGTTGAAGCAGACCAATCCCTCAGTCGTCGAAAAAAATACAGTGCCGTCGGTGTCGGCCCCCATCTTTCCGATCTGCGCGCCTGGTATGCACCGCAATACCGGCAATCCATCCGACTCGCCATAAGACACCGCATCAATGAATTGGGCGCGTCCTTGCGTAAAGTCCGCCAGTTGCTGCTTTTGCAGGCGATAAATACCGCTGTTGCAACCGATCCAGAGATTTCCAATACTATCCTGCTGCAGTTGACAGACTTCATCATCAGGCAAACCGTTCTCTTTAGTAAAAGCGGTCAATCGTCCGCGCTGAAGGCGCGCCAGTCCGCCGTCCGTGCCGGCCCACAGCGCCTGTCCATCATCGGCCAGAAGCGAACGAACATCGTTATTGGGCAATCCATTGGCCTCTGTAAACGCTGAAAAAACCCCATTCGACAAGCAATACAATCCATCTCCTGTCGTGCCTATCCAAAGGCAGCCTGAGGCGTCTTCGGTGATAACTCCAGCGTAGTTGCCGGTCAAACCCCACGGCGTCAGTAAACGATCTATGTGCCCATCACGCAGACAATTTAGCCCTCCATTTCGAGTGCCCAGCCACACGTTCTCCTTGTCCACATACAGGGACTCGATGTCGTTATCAGACAACCCGTCCAATTCACCCCAATGACGGAGCCTGCCATTGTCCCAATGGAACAACCCATCGTCCAATGTCCCAATCCAAATTCCAGAGTGATGGTCTTCGGACACGATCCGGACGCGCATGCCGGCCATGAATTGGTCATTTGTAACGATCTGATCCCCGTTCCAACATGCGAGAGTCCCGGACATCGTCGAGAACCACCATTGATTCGAGGACAGAATTCCTGCCGAATAAATGTCCCTCGCATCGTGACCCATGGGCCAGCTCAAATTTATTTCTCGATGCTTCACGCGAAACAGACCATTGTTTACCGTGCCCGCCCAAAGGTCTCCTTCTCTGTCTTCGCATAACGTCGAAACGGCGGATGGCAAATGCGCGACCTTGACCGGTGTCCTGCTGCCATTAACGCCCAATTCATTCAAAGTCCCATCCGACCCGCCAAACCAAATCGCGCCCGCTCCCGAAATCTCAAATGCCGTGACTGTTCCTCTATAAACCAGCGCAACGCCCTGAACCGGTTTATGTAATCGGATTCGCCAGAGACCTGTCTCGTCCGCCAGCCACAAATCGCCCGCGCCATCCGCTTTTACTTCCCGAATATCATCGGATGGAATTCCTGCAAGAGGCACGAATGGTCCGAACCTGATTCCTCCATATTCAGCGAGTCCTTTACCCGTCGCAAAAATTAAATTCTGTCCCGCCAGTGCCATGCCGTTAATTCGATCATCAGGCAGTCCTTCGAGCGTAAAAAAGGAGAGGAATCGGGATTGTTCCATCCGATTCAATCCGGAATCGGTACCGGCCCACAAATGTCCGGCGGGATCCTCGCCGGAACAAAGTATCCGGTCGGATGAGAGACCGTCTTTTTCGAAAAATGGCGAAAAATGGCCTCGGTCATAGCGTATCAGTCCCCGATCGGTGCCAATCCACAGCGATCCGCCGGGGTCCTGATACAGGCTTTCAATCCGGCCATCCGGCAAATCCGGTGTGTTGATGGAATTGAACGTGGTGAAACGCACGCCATCGAACCGGGCCAATCCGTTCGTTGTGCCAATCCATAAATACCCCCTCCGGCCCTGAAGAATGGCGGTCACAGCTTCAGATGGCAATCCTTGGGCCATGTGCCAACTGTCTATCACGAATCCTTCATTGTTAGAGGGACCATCGGCAGGAGCCTGGCGGGGCAGAAACAGACTGGCGCCCGCGACAACACAGATCGCCATTGTGCGGAAGAGCTTTAGACGATGGATTGCTTCAACAATAAATTCATTCTATTAGATTAAAAAGACCGGTTCAAGAACCATGCCGCCCGTTTCATCTTCCTTCCGTGATGAAAAACAGTCACGCCCCGTGCTTAAGCCAATTGACATAATCGGAATATAATTTCATTGACGCCAGGCTCCCGCAAAAAGCCGCCGAACCGGGCTTGTTCATCATGCCCTGATATTGATACACGAGAATTTTGTCCACCCACGGCGAAACCGCGGCCAGTTGATTTACAACCCGTTCAAAAGGGGCCGGAATCAAGGCGCGATGATAAACCGCTCCCTCAAAATTAAAAATTTCGACGTCCGCCCAGATGGCCGAGCGTTGCGCGCGATCATGAGCTTTTCTCAGCCCTTCGTAAAATGAGGGTGTCTCGTCCTTCGTGGACTTGCGCACGCCGATCTCATCCTGGTACGCAATCATGTCAACGTCCAGCGATGACAATTGCCGCACATATTTATCGTCCGGGACGGCTAATCGCGTTCCATACGGGGCAATTAAAATCTTTGCGTTCGGAGTCAGTTTGCGCGCCAGTTGCGAGGAGGTATTCGCATACTTGATGAATTGCTCCGAAAAATGTTTATTAATGAAGGCTTCATTGGGCCAATACCAGCCGTAAAAGCTTTTGTGATGACCGTAGATGCCCGCGATTTCTTCAATCGCTTCCAAGCTTTGCTTCATGCCCACCGGGTCGGAAATAATATTGGGGCTGGTCCAATCACCGTAGAAACCACCGCCGATGAAAAATTTAACGCCATATTTGTCAGCCGCCGAAAGGACCGCCTCCAAAGGGTCCGGACAAGCCAACTGCCATTGCGGATAGACTTTCGAGGGATAAAAGGAACGGTAATAGACCGCCGTGGCCATGAGCACCAGATATTCCATTCCCACGTCCGCAATTTCTTTGATTTTAGCGTCCCACTGGTCGCAGGTAAACCGGACGCATTGCGGGTTCCAATCCACCCCTTCCACGGTCGAATGGTGCTGAAACTCGAACCAGCTTCCCGACATGGGTTTGATTTGGGCGCGCAGGGGGGCTGAGTGCAGAGTTTGTGGAAATGCGGCGAGCGCCATGCCGCTTGCGCCCAAAGTGTGAAGGAAATTGCGGCGGTTCATTTCGGAGAATTGGTTTGTTTCATTCGCGTTTTGCATAGAAATCGAGGGGTTCATGTTTTTGATTGATAGATGCAAATGTTTTTCGGCCATTCAAGACGAATACCGTCCTTTTGGATCAATTGTTGAAAATCGCTCAGCACGGCCGCCTGATTTCGCGCTTCGCGCGGCCGTTTTTTGTTTCTGATGCAAAATGCGGCCAGGGCGCCGGCCGCCTCGCCAATGTTCCATTCGACCGGATGCACTCGAAAACAACCGTTGGTCAAATGGGTCACGCCGATATTTTTGCAGGCCGGCAAAAGGTTTTCCATGCGTTTGGGAATCAACGCGCCCAACGGTATTTGAAACGGCAAAGTCTTTCCCAGTCGCAAAATTTCGCCGCCCGTCGAACTATGGATGTCCAGGGCATAACTTCCAATGCCCACGGAATCCACAAATTCTTTTGCCCGCGCCTGCGCGCCTCTCAAGCCCATTTCTCCGATGCGCCAGTTCATGCTCACATCCTGTTCGACAACCGTGTATTCGGCGAGGATGCGCCGTCCTTCCCGAATATACGGATACTTTGCCAGTCCGTCTTCAGTGCCGACAATGTCCGGACGCAGCCGCAATCCCCGCCAGCCCGTGCCGCCGTCCGGGCGGGGCGCTTCGGTTTGAAGCCAGTACAGCAGCGACAAACTCAATTGTTTTGAGCGGGCAAGATTCTTCGCGGCCCTCCCATGGCTCACCTCGCAAATCGGCCCGAGTGAATAGTCGTTTTGCGGCCAATTCACGATGGTGATGTCGCTTTGATAAAAGTCGGGGAGAAAGTTATGGCGATCGGCAATCCGGCGATACGTCCAAAAATCCCTTTGTCCATCCAACTTGAAACCAATTTTGCGGGAGTCCGGATCGTCAAAAGACAACAAACGGTATTCACCCCACCGGGTCCGCGTCATCGCTTCGCGCCAAAATCCGTATTCCGCCGGACGATCTATCGTGTGATCTTCATCCGGCAGGTAGTCCATCGCAAAACATTGGGTGAAGGACTGCAAATCGCCGGGCTGCGCGACAGGCCGGGCGTGCGGTTCGCCCGTGTCCTTGTGCGACTCCGCGCCAACGACATATTCGGTTCCAGTCATTGGCAGCAAATCTCCCATCTCCGTGGCATCCGCAAAATACGGGGCGCGCAAAACAATCTCCTTTCCGGAATCCAGATGCAACAAACGAACCGCTTTGACCAGGCCGGCATCGGTTTCTGCGTCAACGGCTTTGTGACGCAACAGGATTTGCAACCGCCCGTCGCCAAGAAACGGCATGAGCATTTCGTACAAAACCGACAGCCACACGCGAGGCTCGCAGCCAATTCGCGAAACCCAGCAGTTGCCCGGATTGAACCGCGGATTTCCCCGGGCCTTTTGTGTCAATGGATAATTCCGGAAATAAAATTCCCGCGCGCGTTTGCGTAAATTCAAGTAACTGCGCGTGCCGCCCACGGTTTCGATCCATGGATTTTCATCGGGCAAAGAAATTGCCTGCTGCGTCAACTGGCCGCCGATCCAGTCGGTTTCCTCGGTGAGAATCACGCGCAATTGATTTCTGGCCGCAGCCAGCGCCGCCGCGCACCCGCCCAGGCCGCCGCCGACCACCACCAAATCCGCCTCCATCCCGGCCCCGGATTGCAGCCCGCGACGTCCCATCTCCAGGCCGGCGCCTATTCCCATGGCCGGCGCGAAAAGCAAAGGCGCCGCCATACTCACGCTTTTGATGAACCCGCGGCGATTACATCTATAGCCTGGATTAGTCATCGCTCAGGTG
>JBOHXA010000556.1:0-1799 GCA_050737335.1 Limisphaerales bacterium
GGGTCCGTTAACATCAACCAGGGCGACGAAGTGGACGTTTTCAATTTGGACACCAGCGAGACTTTGAACCTGACCTGGACGGATCCCGCGAGTTGGTCCGACAACGTTCCACCCTACGACGGCCAATACTACTATTACGCGCCCGTCGTTTTCAACAACCCCGGAACATACTACATGTACGATCAATACGTTGATGATGTCGTGGTTACGGTCAATTCCACCGCGCCTCCGCCGCCTCTTTCAGTGCTCATCACCACGCCCACTAACAACGCCGTCTTCACCGCCCCGGGCACATTCACCATCACCGCCGTGCCCTCCGGCGGGCCCGCGTCCTACGGCGAGGTGGATTTCTACGTCGGAACGAATTATTCGGGCGTCGCTTACGAATCGCCCTACACTAACAGCATCGTCAATCTGCCCGCGGGAAGCTATAACATCAGCGCCATTGTCACCGATGACGACCTCAACACGGCGACCAATTCGATTCAAGTTACCGTGCAACCGCTGCTGGTGACCAACTACATCGTGCCGGTCGTGTGCGAGGACATCGCCAGCGATGGTATCGTAGCCGATGGATATCTCGACGCTGATGCTAGCGGCGGCGACCAGGGCACCATGGAGTTCGCCGAATTTAATACCAGCCAATGCATTGCGATTCAACTGGAAGTCAATGCCTACGCAGAACCCTGTTATAGCCCGCAAGTTAACGTTTACGGTTTCGACGGCGGGAACGGCGCGTTATCCATATCCAACTACAATTCGGGAACGCTCGCCGGAACGTTTTCGGTGCCCGAATACCCGGGTTATGGCGTCCCGCTAACGGTTGATGTCACCTCTTTTGTCAAATCCACCAAAGGACCGTATTTCGGCTTGTATCTGCAAGCCACCAATGGGGGCGGTGATCAGTTTAGTTCCCTGGGCGAAAATTACGGCCTGCCGCCTGAGCTCTACGTCATTTCCCTGGCCCCTCCACCGCCGCCGGCCATCGCCATGGCAGCCAATAAGCTTGTGGTCAGTTGGTCCACCAACAATGCTTTTGGAGCGACCCTGCAGACATCACCGACTATCGGCCCCGGCGCCCAATGGGTCCCGGTCAATCTCACACCCGCACTGGTCAACGGCCAATGGACAGTGACAAACATCGTTTCCGGCATCAGCCAATTCTTTCGCCTCTCTACGACAAACTAGCGCGCTGTAACATTTGAATCTGAGTCACGGCGAATGCGGTGGCGTGTATTCTGGTAAGTCCACTTTATCGGTTTGGCCGTCGGCGTGACCTATTCCGTGATTGACCGTGGTCAAAAGGCAGACTATGCCGCTCCTGGACGGAGCTTGAAAATTCTTTTTGCGTTGGGTTCTACAAATAGTTCGGCCCGCTGGGCCTGGACAAACGCTGTTCCGCCGTCAAACCGAAATTGGCGCCCATGTTTGGATTGTCGGTCAAATCGCTTGCTCACGCCCGCGGCTCTGCAAACCGAGCCTTGACCGTGAAGGCGGGATTCGCGGTGTTTGTAGATTGAAGTTGAAATCGCTCCCTGATGGTCGCGGCTCAGTTATTTCTCGTGAGCCAAGCGGTTTTTCCTCGCGCTGAAAGCGCAATTCCATCTTAGCAGCCCGTTAAAAAACCATGGATACTGCTGCTGAGAGAATTTTTGGCCTGTGGCGCGGAGCCAGGAGCGGCCATGTCCTTTATGGACCTGGACGCGACGAGCGACAAAACCACAGGACAAAAAGGCCTCAGCCCGGGGGGTTTGGCCGGAAATGGCCCGCCGACTTTGTTGCTCCTCAGTCACAGGTCC
>JBOHXA010000557.1:0-12888 GCA_050737335.1 Limisphaerales bacterium
TCTTTGGGCTTACGCAAAATTGCCTTTCTGACGGAGGATATCTAAATTACCTGCGCAGGATGTACGGAGACAAGCTGGACCTCCCCACCCCGGACGATTTGCGGCAATGCATCAACGATTACCGCGCGGACATTCAAAAGCGCGTGCAAGAGCACCGGCTGGAACCCGGAGAACATGTCAGTTTCGGGAAAAATGGAAAAGTTGAGGTGAGCGGGATGATAGCCATCGAGCACCTCCGCGCCTCGATGGCCAGGATGATTTTCGACAGAAATACGAACAAGGAATTCTATATTGAAGAAAGCTTTCCATACGATTGGATGTATTCATGTCTCGAACCGCACGGCCTGATCTTCAGGATCAATCCCGAACCGTTGGCCGAATTATCACCGGAAATTGTCCATCAGGACCACGATTACTGGACAAAAATCGAGTCCCGCATGATTGGAGACTGGTTGAACGACGACACCCCGGTCCAGGACGTCGCGGCATTTGCAGAAAAGGTCTATCTGCGGCACGATTTCAGCGGTTTCAATGGCGATTCAAATTTTGTGCTCAATGCGTATTCGCATCGCATGTTTTCCAAGGAACGCCAGTCCATTGCCGGGCTTTATGCCTGGCGCGCGCAACACGCCGTTGATGCCGCCGATGAAAAACGGATGGACGCAGCGGCGGACTTTGCATGCCGCCAAGCCTGGGGGCTGTGCCCCGATTCGCCGGTGGTTGTGTTCCAATACACGGCGTTTCTAATGACGGAAAAAAGATATTCCGACGCCTTGGTCGTCGCCGAAACGGCCGCAAAATTCCGTTCCGGAGAAGGCGAAAGCCAGTTTGACCAACTGATTGCGTATTTGAAACGGTATTCGAAGACACCATGAGCGTAGCATCCACGCCTGCCGCGCTGTAGTCACGCCGCCAATCCATTCACTCATCCATTAAAGGCTTGCGGCGCGAGATATTCCGCAATGCCCAATCCTCTTCAGGCCGGCTCGACTCGCTTTTTCCCGGATTAAATTTCTTTGCGCCATCCCGTCTTTCCGTTAAATATCAAGGCAACATTCAAATGAGCGAGATTGTTTCGACCGCATCATTACTCCAGGAGCGCCGGACGTTTCCGCCCTCGCCTGAGGCCGTTCGCCGGGCGCACATCAAAGCGGCGCAATTTACAGACTGGTACAACCGCTCGATTCGGGAACCGGACAAATTCTGGCTGGAACAGGCGCAAACGCTGGAATGGGCCAAGCCGCCGTCGGTGGCATGTCAATACACCTGGGACACGGACGCGCGGAAAATCGAGCATACGTGGTTTGCGGATGGTCAATTGAACCTGACAGTCAATTGCCTGGACCGGCATTTGAAGACAAAAATCAGGGACAGGGTCGCCATTATCTGGCAAGGCGAGCCTGAGGAGGATGTCAAACGCATCACTTACGCCGAGTTGCACGCGGAGGTCTGTAAATTTGCCAATGTACTCAAGTCTCTTGGAGTGAAACGCGGCGAACGCGTGGCGCTTTATATGCCCATGGTCCCCGAGGCGGCCGTGGCAATGCTGGCCTGCGCGCGAATCGGCGCGATTCATTCGGTGGTGTTCGGGGGTTTCAGCGCGGATTCGCTGGCGGACCGGATCAACGACTCTTCGTGCAAAGTTTTGGTCACGGCAAATGTTTCCTTGCGCGGCGGCAAAAACATTCCACTCAAGGAAATCGCCGACGAGGCGTTGAAAAAGACCGGGAGCATCGAAAAAGTTGTTGTCGTTAAACGGAACGATACGCCATGTAATTTCGTGAGCGGCCGGGATGTTTGGTTTCATGATTTGATGGCCGGGGCATCCGCGGATTGTCCGCCGGAAAAGATGAATGCGGAAGATTTTCTGTTTATTCTTTATACCTCCGGCTCGACGGGCAAGCCGAAGGGAGTCGTCCACAGCACGGCGGGTTATTTGCTCTGGTGCGCGCTCACGCACAAATACGTTTTCGATATCCACGATGACGACGTGTATTTTTGCACGGCGGACGTTGGCTGGGTGACCGGGCACAGCTACGTTGTCTATGGCCCGTTATGCAACGGCGCGACGTCGCTGATGTTTGAAGGGATTCCGACGTATCCTGATGCGGGACGGTTTTGGAAGATCGTAGAGAAATTCAAAATCACGAGCTTTTACACCGCGCCCACGGCGATCCGCGCGCTCATCCGATTGGGCAACGAATGGCCGGAAAAATTCAATCTCAGCTCGCTGCGCGTCCTTGGAACAGTGGGAGAGCCAATCAATCCCGAGGCGTGGGTTTGGTATCACCACGTCATCGGCAAAGGGCGTTGCCCGATTGTGGACACGTGGTGGCAGACCGAAACGGGGGGACATTTGATCACGCCACTACCGGGGGTACACACGTTGAAACCCGGCAGCGCATCCCGGCCGTTCTTCGGCGTTGAGCCGATCGTTCTGCGTGACGATGGCAGCGAATGCGGGCCCAATGAGGGCGGCAAACTGTGCATTAAAAAGCCCTGGCCGGGCATCATGCGCACCACCTGGGGGGACCCTGAACGTTTCATCAATACCTATTTCTGCGCGTTCAAGAACATGTATTTTACCGGCGACGGCTGCCGGGTGGATGGCGATGGCGATTATTGGCTGCTTGGCCGCGTGGACGACGTCGTAAATGTCTCGGGCCATCGCATTGGGACGGCGGAAGTGGAAAGCGCGCTGGTCAGTCATGCGAAAGTTGCGGAAGCGGCTGTGGCGCCCATGCCGCACGACATCAAAGGGCAGGCGCTTTATGCTTTTGTGACACTGAAAGAGGGCATTCGCGACAGCGAAGAATTGAAGAAGGAATTGGCGGCGCACGTGCGAAAGGAGATCGGGGCGATTGCAGTGCCGGACAAAATTCAATTTGCCCCGGCGCTGCCGAAGACCCGATCGGGCAAAATTATGCGGCGGATTCTGCGTAAAATTGCCGAAAACCAGACGGACCAGATCGGCGATACGACGACGCTGGCGGACCCGGCAGTGGTGGAGGCATTGGTGAAGGGGAAGCAGTGACGCGGAAAATGCGCCAGGCCATAGGCTGACTGACGGTCCGCCATTCGCCCACCACTCCGGGCAGCAAGACGTCAAGTGGACGGACTGTCGCCGAGATTGGCCGCGGACGACGCCAGGCGAAGCCCAAAGTCCTTCAAAAATTCCTTTGTCGGCGCCAGGATATCCACACGCCTTGTTGTGAATGGGTCCGTGTAAGCCAATTTTATTGCCCGCAGGCCCAAGGGCAATTTGCCTTCAGGTGTTCCATAGAGATCATCACCAACGACTGGCGCGCGCGATTCCATGAGGTGGATGCGGATTTGGTGGGTGCGTCCGGTAACGGGTTTTGCTTCGATGAGAGTAAATTTGCCGGTGGTTCTTAAAATTTTGAAACAGGTTTCGGATTCTTTGCCATTACGGACATCCACTTTCATTTTGCCCGGATTTTGAGGATCGGGCGCGAGTTTGAGGCGGCAGGTCCATTCGGTTTGCTTTGGCTGTTGTGCGACGACGGCCAGATACGTCTTTTCCATTCTGCGCCCCTCGAACAAGTCAGAAAAGGCCTCGACGGCGCCGGGGCTTTTGGCGAAGAGGAGGATGCCGGTGGTATCAGCGTCGAGCCGATGGACGTGGCGAAGAAATTTCAAGTTGCGCGAGCGCGCCCAAAAGTCACGGGCAGCGATGGACGAGGTAACGGCCGCCTGGAGATTACGGTTTGTTCTTTGCCACGAATGCGGCACGAGCATCCAGCCGGGCGGTTTATCCACGGCGACGACCGAGCGGTCTTCGTATAGGATTGGAATCGGCTTGCAGCCTGGCAAATCGATGGAATTTGGTTTGGGCACCTTGCTCTGTGCGTTGGCAGCGCCGAAGTATTGGATTTGGCGTTCGGTCGCCTTATGATTGAAAACATCTTAAGAATCGCCGATTTCCATGCCAATTCAAATGAAAAGTGGCGGTTTCATCCCATGCTTCTTTACTCGACCGGATGAAAAAGTTCCTCAATGGCGCCGACGCCAGGCCCTTATCCAACAGAGCCTTCAAAGGTGAAAAAAACGTCACCCATTGGTTGACAATTGTAATCATAAATGTTACGTAATGATCATGCGAACCAGTTGCCGATTTGCGATGGCTGTTCACGTGCTCGCTCTATTGGGGTACAAGGAGGGTGATCGAGTGACCTCCACTTTGTTGGCCGGCAGCATCAACACGAACCCGGTGATTGTTCGGCGGTTGTTGCTGGTCCTGCAACGGGCCAAACTGGTGGACACCTGCAAAGGCGCAGGATCCGGCTCACGCCTAAATTGCGCTCCGCGCCGCATCAATTTAGCGCAAGTTTATCACGCTGTGGAGGAGAGGGAAACCTTTGCCGCGCCCACCCGAAAGCCAAACCCGGACTGTCCTGTCGGCCAGTGCATGCGCCAAATGCTCGATGAAATCTTCAGTTCGGCGCAACGGGCCATGGAGCGGGACCTGGAAAGGACCACTCTGGCTGACGTGATCGAGGCAGTAAAGGCCCGGTGCGCCCGCGGTGGAAAAATTATTTGACACCACAGATGTTTATGCGAATTTGCAACCATACATGTTACATAAAATACCGAAAGAGAAGCGAAGAGACATATGAAACCGACAATTGAAATCAACCTGGCAAATTTCGAGCAGGACGTTCTTCAATCCAAACAGCCTGTTCTGGTGGATTTCTGGGCTGAATGGTGCGGGCCATGCAAGATGCTCGCGCCGGTGCTTGATGAAATTGCCGCCGAACAAACCGGACGCTTGAAGGTCGCCAAGGTTAATGTGGACGACAATCCGGAGTTGGCCGCGCGTTTTGGGATTCAATCCATCCCCGCTCTGCTGTATTTTTCCGGGGGACAGGTGCGCGACCAATCCGTTGGCGTTGTCGGCAAGCGGGCCATTGTCGCCAAATTAGAGAAACTGGCCGCGTGCGCGGCAGATCATTTAACCAAACCGGGTAATGAACCCAATTGATGCCAATCAACTCATTGGGCAGCTGAACTGGCGCTATGCGACGAAGCAATTCGATCCGCACCGCAAAATCCGCGCTGAGCAATGGGCCACAATCGAAGAGGCGCTCATACTGACGCCATCTTCATTTGGTTTGCAGCCATGGAAGTTTGTTGTCGTTACGGACCCGTCCGTCCGGGAAAAGCTCGTGGCCGCGTCCTGGGAGCAACGCCAGGTTGCCGATGCTTCGCATTTGGTCGTCTTTGCCATCAAGAAAAACCTGAGCGAGCAGGACATAGATGATCACCTGATTCGTGTCTCTGAGGTTCGTGGCGTGCCTCGGGAATCGTTGGGAGGATATCGCGAAACGATGGTTGGCAGCCTCATCGAACGCCTGAGCGACACCGAACGAAATGCCTGGGCCTCCAATCAAGTCTATATCGCCCTTGGGAATTTTCTGACCAGCGCCGCACTGCTGGGCATTGATGCCTGCCCAATGGAAGGTATTGAGGAGGCGAAATATAATGAAATTTTGGGACTGAACAAAATGGGTTTGAGCGTCGTCGTGGCCGCGACCGCAGGTTATCGCGCGCCCATGGACAAATATTCACGCGTAAAGAAAGTCCGATTCTCCAAGGACCAGGTCCTTGTGAGAATTTGACGAAAGGCCATGTGAAAATTCCCAATGAAAATTTAAGCGCGAATGGCGGGAGAATTTCGGTGTCCCGCTTCCCGCGCTTGCGTCGTGGACCGCGGTGCCCGGCAGTCGGGTTGGTCCCCGCGTTCGCTCCTGACACACTAACCATTGAGCCGCCTGTCCATCTGCCGCCCATAGGCGATGGCGAATTGCTCGACAGCTATTCGCGCACAATCACAAGCGTGGCAGCCAGTGTCGGGCCATCGGTTGTAAACATTCGCGCACACAAACAAACCAGCCGCGATGGCCGGGCGGGGCAGGAAACCGGCGGCTCCGGCTCCGGCTTCATCATTGCGCCGGATGGTTTCATTCTGACCAACAGTCACGTCGTTCATGGGGCGGACCAGGTGGAAGCGACCCTTGGCGACGGCCAGATTTTTACAGCCACGCTGGCTGGCGAAGATCCCGAGAGCGATCTAGCCGTAATTCGCATCAATGCCGCGCAGCAATTGCCTCATGCGCGGCTGGCGAACTCAAAGAGTGTTCGCGTGGGTCAAATCGCCATCGCCATTGGCAGCCCGTTTGGATTTCAGCAAACGGTGACAGCGGGAGTGGTGAGCGCCCTTGGGCGATCCATGCGTTCGCAATCCGGACGGCTGATTGACAATGTCATTCAAACCGACGCGGCATTGAATCCTGGCAATTCCGGCGGACCGCTCGTCAATTCAAACGGGGAAGTCATTGGCGTAAACACAGCGATCATTCTTCCGGCGCAAGGGATATGTTTTGCCATCGCCAGCAACACAGCCGAATTCGTAGCGGCCTGGCTGATCAAGGAGGGGCACATCCGGCGCAGTTGGATCGGCGTCATTGGGCAAAATGTCCCGATTCACCGGCGGGTCGCGCGCTTTCATCGCCTCGCGGCTGAATCCGGCGTGCTGGTCGCGGGCGCCGAACCGGGCAGTCCCGCCAGCCGCGCTGGTTTGCGCGAGGGGGACGTCATTGTTGCCTTTGCGGGCGACTCAGTTTCAAGCATTGACGAATTGCATCGGCATTTGGTCGCCAGGGTCATTGGCGCTCCGACGGTGCTCACGGTCATTCGGCATACGGAAAAACTTGAGATGATTGTGACCCCGGAAGAATTGAAACGCTGAACAGGCTGGGTGGATGATCGGTGAGAAAGCGGGTTGTTGTTGGACCGACTCACGCTCCACAATCCAGCAATCCATTCACCAGGCCTTTGCCGGTGCTATGGCATTGACTGTAGTGATAATCAGCATTACCGTTTTCGCGGTTTTTTAATTGTTCTAAAAATTATGGAGGACAAAACTGATAAACCCGATGCGGCTTCCCGCCAGGCGCCGGCCATAGCGTCCCCGCCGCCTCCGCCCAGAAAACGGACGTATCGCAAGCAGATTTATGGAGGGGTCGCGGTCCTGGTGATCGTGGCGATTGTGGTTTTTTATTATTTGCGGTTTATCGCGCCGTACGAGGACACCGACGACGCATTTATTGACGGTTACATCACGTATATTAGTCCGCGGGTGTCCGGCCCGATCATTAAGCTTTTAATCACAGACAACGAGGAAGTAAAATCAAACGACGTCTTGGTCGTGATTGATCCGGGCGATTACGAGACCGCCGTGGCACAATCTCGCGCCGATTTGGCCGCGGCCCAAAGCCAGTTGGATTCGGCGAAGGCCCAAGTCAATGTCAGCGAATCAAAGGTCATACAAGCTCAGGCTGCGGTGGTCTCGGCAGAAGCGGTAAATGAGCGGGCAGCCGCAGACCTCAAACGGTATCAATCAGTGGAGAGTCGAGCGGTCTCGAAGACGTCTTTTGACCTGGCGCAAGCTGAGGCCCGGTCAGCCGCGGCGGGCCTGCAGTCGGCCCAAAGCCAGGTCAAGTCGGCCCAGGCCGAAGTGATGTTGAGCAAGGCTCAAGTTGGATCCGGGAACGCCGCCGTACTTCAGGCGCAGGCGCGGTTGCGGCAGGCTGAATTGAATCTTTCCTACACAAAAATCACCGCGCCCTTTGACGGGCGCATCACTGCCCGCACGGTTTCCAAGGGGAATTACGCGCAGCCAGGCCAGGCGCTATTTGCCCTGGTGCCGCGATATGTATGGGTGACGGCCAATTTCAAAGAAACACAATTGACCGACATGCGCGCGGGCGAACCGGTCGAGGTGCATGTGGACGCATATCCACAACACAACTTCAAGGCCAGAGTGGACAGCCTGCAGGCCGGCACCGGCGCCAGGTTCAGCTTGCTGCCTCCCGAGAATGCCGTGGGCAATTACGTAAAAGTTGTGCAGCGCGTGCCGGTCAAAATCGTGTTTGATGAAGATCTGCCGACGAATCTGGACATAGCGCCGGGACTGTCCGTCGAACCGAAAGTGAAGGTCCGATGAGTGACGCTGCGACCATGACGGCGGGCCATTGGACGCCGCGGGCCAATCCCTGGCTGATCGCCCTGTCGGTAATGCTGGCCACGTTTATGGTCGTGCTCGATACGTCCATTGCCGTCGTAGCGCTGCCGTACATTGCGGGAAACCTGGGGGCAACCCAGGATGAATCCACATGGGTTCTGACGAGTTATCTGGTAGCCAATGCCATCGTGTTACCGGCCAGCACGTGGTTCTCCGGCTATTTTGGACGAAAAAAGTTCCTCATCGTCTGCACGGTGATTTTCACGGTGGCCTCATTGCTTTGCGGCGTGGCCGTCAGCATGACGGCTTTGGTCGCCTCCCGCGTTTTGCAAGGCATCGGCGGCGGGGCGATGCAGCCGCTGTCGCAGGCCATCCTGCTCGAAAGTTTTCCGCCGGCAAAACGCGGCGCGGCGACTGCGCTTTTCGGAATGGCCATTGTCGTGGCGCCAATTATCGGTCCGACGCTGGGCGGCTGGCTGACGGACAATTGGTCCTGGCGCTGGACATTTTACATCAATTTGCCCGTAGGCATTGTGGCGGTCTTTTTGATGTCATTATTCCTCGAAGACCCGCCGTATATTCGCGCCGGAAAAGCGGGCCCTCTGGACGGCCTGGGATTTGGGCTGATCGCGCTGGCGCTGGGGACAATGCAGATCATCCTGGACAAGGGGCAGGATGCGGATTGGTGGGGCGCGATCTGGCTAAGATGGTTTACGCTTGTATGCGTGTTGTGTTTTATCGGTTTCATTTTCCGCGAGCTTTCCATCGGGCGCCCGCTCGTGGACTTGAGTGTTCTAAAGAATCGGAACTTCGCCGTCAGTTCCGTTTTGTTTGCGCTCTTTGGCATGATGGTTTACGCGTTGATAACCTTACAGCCATTGTTCCTGCAGACCCTGATGGGCTACGACGCCTTCAAGTCCGGATTGAGTGTGTGTCCGCGCGGGTTTGGCGCATTCGCCGCGCTATTTTTTGTGGGGGCCCTGGTAGGCCGGATTGATCCACGCCTGCTGACGGCGGCGGGTTTTGTTGTCACTGCCATTGCCAGCTTTATGCTCTGCCGTTTGACACTTCAAATTTCGATGAGCAGCGTAATGCTGCCGAATATTCTGGCCGGATTTGGAACGGGTTGCCTGTTCGTGCCGTTGACCACGTTGTCGGTGGGCACGCTCCGAAACGAACAAATCGGCAACGCCGTCGGGCTTCAGAACCTCATTCGCAACATCGGCGGCAGCATTGGCCTTTCGCTGGTGTCCACGTTTCAACAGCGCCTCGCGCAGGTCCATCAGTTCCACATGATAAAATTTCTATCTCCGTTGAATCCTCAATACAGGCAGGCAACCGCCGCGGCACAAAGAATTTTTGAGCAGCGCTTCAGCCCGGCGGACGCACTGGCTCATGCCCGCGGTCTCCTCTACAACACGTTGATCCAGCAGTCTGATTACTGGTCATATATGAATGTGTTTTTCCTGGTGGCATGCCTCTGCGTGGTCCCCCTGGCCGGCATCCTCCTGTACGAACAACCGCGAACGGTCCACGCCGTATCCGCATCTGAATAAATAAGAAGCATGAAACAAATCCTCCTCATAGACCGGGAATTCGGCGCAGGCGGCATGACCATCGCCGAAATGCTCTCCCGGCGATTGCAATGGAAATTGTTTGACGATGAGTTAAGCCAGGAAATCGCCAGGCTGGCCAAAATCCCCGTTGAAGTCTGCCGCGCGCGGGAGGGCCGCAAGGACCCGTTTCTCCATCGGTTAATCAATCTCATTTGGCGGGGGAGTTTCGATCGCAACCTGCCGTCGCCTGACCTGGCCATTTTGGATACGGACCGGCTTGTCGGCATTATCGAACAGGTCGTAAAAAGGGCCGCGGAAACGCGCCCCTGTATCATGGTCGGCCGCGGCGCGCCATATTTCCTGCGCGAGCGGAATGACATTCTCTCCATCTTCTTGTACGCCTCGCGGGAACTTAAATATCACCGCGTGCTCAAACGAGTCGGCGGCAATGAAAGACAAGCGGTCGAACTGGTGGATGGCCAGGACGAGGACCGGCGGAAGTTTGTGAAACATTATTTCGGACACGACTGGCCCAATCGTCAACTGTATCATGCCATGTTTAACACAGGCATTGGCGATGAAAACACGGTGGAATGCATTCTTCATTTGCTAAGCACGGTGAACAAAACAGAGGAGGCGGCCAAAACATGAGGCGATCCTTCGCAATATTATTTATGGCCCTTTCCGCCGGATGTGCCGTCGGTCCAAACTATGAACCGCCCAAAAGCGCGGCGCCGGCGAAATGGACTTCGCCCCTCGCCCGAGGCGAAACCAGCGCGCCCGCCGAGCTTGCGGAGTGGTGGAAAAATTTCAATGACACCAATTTGGATTGGCTCATAGTGACGGCTGAGGGATCCAACCTGACCCTTGGCGTGGCCGAAGCCCGCGTGCGCGAAGCCCGCGCGGAAAAAGGCGTCATTTCCGGCGGCCTTTGGCCTTTCCTGGGCGCTTCGGGCGGCTATTCGCGCAACCGTTATGGGGCGCATGAGTTTCCGCCATTGGGCGGTTTTGGCGTTCCTCTAAATTATAGTCTTTTCAATGCGGACTTCGACGCTTCGTGGGAATTGGACATTTTTGGCGGCACCCGGCGTGAGGTCGAGGCAGCCAATGCGCAAATTGGCGCCGCCGAATACAGCGAGACAAACGTCCTGGTATCCTTGCTCGCCGAAGTAGCCCGCAATTACATTAATGCGCGCGCGTTCCAGCAGCGCCTTGGCATAGCGCGGGACAATATCCGGGTGGAACAGGACGTCCTGAACCTCACCACCAATCGTTTTGCAAATGGCCTGGGCAGCGATCTCGACGTACAGCAAGCCCGGGCATTGCTCAATGACACCGAAGCGCGGGTGCCGTCACTGCAAACCGGGTTTGATGAATCAGTTTATCATTTAGCCGTTCTGTTGGGCCAGCCAACCGGCGCGGTGATGGACAGAATGACTGTCCGGGAGCCGATTCCATTGACGCCCCCGCGTGTGCCGGTGGGACTGCCATCGGACCTGCTCTCTCGCCGTCCCGATGTCCTGCAGGCGGAACGCGAATTGGCGGCCGCGACGGCCCAAATCGGCGCGGCCAAAGCGGACTTGTTTCCAAAATTTTCCCTGACAGGGCTGTTGGGCGCGCAGAGTGTTTCAGCCGGAAATTGGTTTGATTACGCGAGCCGTTATTGGGAGGCGGGTCCGACGGTGCAATGGCCAATATTTGCAGCCGGCAGGATCGCGGCCAACGTCCGCGTGCAGAACGCGCGCCAGGAGGAGGCCCTGAACAATTACAAGCAAACAGTGTTGAGGGCATTGGAAGAGGCGGAAAATGCCTTAACCGCCTACGCACGCGAACAAGTTCGGCGCGAATCACTTTCCCGATCGGCGGACGCGGACCGGCAGGCGGTGCAATTGTCCACGCAATTGTACAGGAATGGACTTGTGGATTTTTTGCGCGTACTGGACTCGGAGGGGGCATTGTACTCGGAGCAGGACGCATTAGTTCAAAGCGATCAGGCCGTTTCCCTGGATTTGGCGCAACTTTATAAGGCGCTGGGAGGGGGGTGGCAGGGGGAAACCAACGCGGCTATGGCAATGGCGAAGCGCGGGGAAAATTGAAAATTGGAACGCATTGGCGGTTCCGATAACTGCCTCAGCATTTGCGCATATTTCATTGCTTTGTCTGCGGTTCAGTCTGGATGACTTTTTTGTCCTCCAATTTCTCGAGCTTGGGCGCAATGACGACCTGGCAGTAGCCAGCGTTGGTATTGTTGTCGTAGTATTTCTGATGGTAACGTTCGGCCGGATAAAATTTTTTGAGCGGCACAATTTCGGTCACGATGGGATTTTTGAAATTGATCTGCGCGGACTCCTTCGATTTTTGCGCTTCGAGTTGCTGTTCCTTGTCTCGATACAGAATGATGGAGCGGTACGACGTGCCTTCGTCGGCGCCCTGCCGGTTCAAGGTCGTGGGATCATGCGCCTGCCAAAACACGTCGAGCAATTGCTTGTATGAAACCCGGGAGGGATCAAAAACGATTTCAGTCACTTCAGCGTGGCCGGTCGTCTCGGTGCAAACCTCATCATAGGTCGGGTTTGGCGTGGCGCCGCCGGCAAAGCCGCTGGTCACGGAAATAACACCCGGGACCCGTTCAAAAACCGCTTCCATGCACCAAAAGCAGCCGCCGCCGAAGTCCGCGATTTGAGTTTTGTTGGTATCCATAGCGCTTGCGGTTGGAGTAAACACCGACACCCTGAACATACCCGCGACAAACAACATGTAAAGGCCTCGTTGCATTCGATGAAATTGTTCGACTCCGCAGATTAGAACCAAAGTTTCGCCAATGCAATCGGCTAAATTAGTTAATTGACGAGGTACGAACCTGGAGATCGCGCGATAGTGAAAAGTGAGTATGCGCCGATGCGCAGCCGGCATAAGCCCTTCAACACTTCAAGGGCGAATGTTTTACCAACGGAAGTGGGCAAATGCCTTATTGGCCTGCGCCATTTTATGGACTTCGTCGCGCTTGCGGATGGCGTTGCCCTGGCCCTGGTAGGCTTCCATGATCTCGGAGGCCAAAGCGTCACGCATGGAAATGCCCTTGCGGGAGTCCGCAAAATCCACAATCCAGCGCAACGCGAGGGCATTCTGGCGGTCAGAGGGAATTTCCATGGGCACCTGATAGGTGGCGCCGCCGACGCGGCGGGCTTTGGTTTCGATGCGCGGTTTGGCGTTGTCCACCGCGCGTTGCAAAATTTCGATCGGATTGCTGGCGGGGTTTTTCTCGGAAATGGTGTCGAAGGCGCCGTA
>JBOHXA010000558.1:0-7413 GCA_050737335.1 Limisphaerales bacterium
TGTTATTTACAGCTTTTACGGGATGTGGCACGTTACGACCGTCGTATGAAAAAAAACATTATGACGAAAACATTGCCAGGCAAAGAATGGAGGCCTCGCGGGCCTCGAATCAATGGGGTTTGCGCCGATGCCGTCGCACTGGAAGTGACCCCAGAGCATTTGGCCTTAGTTTTACGCGGCAAGCGGAAAAGTGAGCCATTGCAGGCGCGATACAAGGCGCTAAAAGAATCGCAACTAAAACAGCGTATGGACAAATCAAGAATCGCTGAATCGCAGGAACCCGCGGACAGAACGAAATCGCCCGGAGCGGCGCAGTGGATTCCCTTTCCCATAGAGTTTGCGGCGCTCCAAAACTTACGGCCGGCGTTCCTGGAGGAAGCCGCCAAGCTTCGCACGGCCATTTTGGTTGTACAGTTCGCCGCTGGCAAGGATTCCCCAATTTGGGGGCAGCCCAGGATTGTGGACGAAATCGAAGCGGCGATAAAATCATGGCAGCCTTCATCCTTCTTTCCACTCGGTAAACAGTATCATTTTTTTCAAGTGCGAATTACCAACATCGGCGCGGCGGCGCGTCAGATTAAGGAAATTATCGCCGCACGCGGCCTGTCAGAAATATCCAGAATTTTTCATGTGGAAAGCGCCGAAGCGCTTCGGGAAATTTTGGTCCCTGAAGCCGACGAATGAACAATTTTGCACAACGAAGCCAAATGACATTGCGCTCGCGGCTGGAGCGCGCATTGTCCCATTTCCAGCGGTTGCGATGTGCGATACGCAGACAAAAAAAGCAGAACCCGCTGCCCCGACTGGCGCATTCGGCGCGGGCATCCATGATGCGCGATTGTATGCAAACGCTCAAACCATCGCGGCGCATGTGCGCCGGGATGCAAAACCGTTGCCGTGAGCGGGCAACTTGCAGTTAATCCAAAACAAAATGAATGCATTTCTCAAAAAATTCCCGCATCTAATCGCCTTGTCGGCGGTTTGCTTGTGGGCTGTAGTAATGGTGATGCTCGGCGCTCCGGTGGCCGCAGGCATCGTGTTTGTAGCTCTCTGGCAACTTTCACAATTGGCTCTAAGTCCGCGCTTTGCGGGCTTTTTGGCCACCTGCTTAACTGACGCACAGCTTAAGGAGTTTTCGGAAATCATGGAAGGGCTTAAAGAAATGGGAGATGAGTTTCCCAAACTAAGAGGGCTGGCAGATCGTGTGGACGCAATTCAAAAAGACGTTGGGAAATTAAAAAAGGGCGCGTTTGGCGGCCCCGTCGGACATGCCGGCGTGCGTTGGCTCGGCAACATCCCCTTTGTTTCGGATGAATGCGCCGAAGCTCTCACGGCCACATTTGTTTGCGGTGCCGAACTGGCGGGCCGTTTGGAGACGTATGTTCACGATGAAACGAAGCGGAAGAGTTTCCTTGAACGTTCGCGCTCTATTCTTGGAATACAACAACGCGCCGGGGGCGCCTTGACCCCCACCGACATCCCGCTCCCTACAATCTACATGCCGCAGGTCATCGAACTGGTGTTCGCCTACGGCCAGGCTCGTCAATTCGCCACGGTCTTCCCCCTGGGCGCTGGCACAGTCAAACTCCCGCGTTTACAGGCCGGTGAGGACACCTTCGGATTCCTCGGCGCTGGCACGGCAGGGATGAGCACAGCGGTTCCTGAAAAAGAGGTAGAAGCGGCACTTGTGACGTTCACCGCAAACAAATGCGGCGGCCTCATTCGCATCCCGTCCGAACTCGAAGAGGATTCTTTCATTGCACTGGGCCAGTTCCTCGCTCGATATATTGCAAGACAGCTTGCCAAGCTTGAGGATAACACGCTCTTCAACGCGGACGGCACTGGCACCTACGCGAATATTACGGGGATTGGAAGCTATTGTGTCCAAAACCCCGCGTACCTGCGCACGCTTGGGGCCGGTAAAACAACCGTCACGGATGCCACCGTGGCCGACTTCCGCGCGTTGCGCGGACTCGTAAATCCTGCCGTCCTTTACAACATGGCTGCGAACGGGCAGACGCAATCTGCATACTACATGCATCCCTCCCTGGAATCCCTCATGGTAACTTTCAATGTAATTGGCTCGCCGCAAATTTATATCCCACCGACCCCAGGTCGCCCCGCCATGCTCGATGGATTCCCTATCCGGTGGATCGGAGTCAGCCAGGCAAACACAGGAATTGCCGCCCCGAACGCTTTCGCGGCGTTCTTTGGCGATTTGAGCTTCTGGTACCTCGGTGAACGCGGAGCGCCGCGCGTCGAAGTCTCCCGCGAAGTCTTCTTCGCCACTGACGAATTGGCAATGCGCGCCCTCGAACGCATTGACGTTGAAGCGATGGCGGTTGACGCCATGAGCACGTTGCAATTGGCCGCCGCCTGAACTGTTTAAAAATCCGCCCGGCGCGACGCAAAGGCCGGGCGGCAAACAACTGAAACCTTTTTTAAAACGATTATGAATAAAAATCAAATTGACCTTTCACAGAGGCCGGACCCGCTGCCTAAAGCCGGGGACACTGTTAGCTACGTTCAGCCTGGAAACAAAATCGTCCAGGGCAAAGTTGCGTCCGTGGATGCAAAATCCGATGGCCGCGCAATTACTTTGGAAGGCGTATCAGCCCGCGACAAAAAGCCGCTGCGCATCGTCTATCGGCCTAAAAACGCGCTGGCCGGCAATACCTGGCATTGGCCGCTTGCACTGTTCGCGCTGCTCGCCTGCATGGCCTTTGCATTGGCCGTCCCGGCGCGGGCCGCGCTGCCGACGTATCACACGTTCAGCGGGTACGGCAATTCCACCACGCCGGCAACGGTAATCCTTCCCGCCGATCCGAACTCACAGATTCGCGTCGTCACGATCCTCTATTCGAGCGACAACGCCGGCGCGCAATTCACGTTTAGTTCCGGGTCAACGGCGTATTCCGAAATCTGGACAAACCTTGCTACTTCCACTGTCACAAACCTCATTGACTCAACCAACGGCCTGGCCGCTGGCAGCGTCCTGGTGTTGCAGCATAATGGAGTGTGTTACACAAATGCGGTCGTCTCGTGGGGCAACGTTGATGCGAATCTTTATTCGTATCAGCTAACCAACGTTGCCTTTGTTGTGACCGGAACTGGCGGATTTGGCGTGGTGCCGTCCGTTGGCGATCCGCTCTATCTGATGACCGCGCCACAATCCTGGTTCGCTGGCGCAACGACAAACGCGCTGAACGGTGATGACATTTTTAGCGGCAACTTTGGCCGACCCGTCATCGTGCAACTCGGCCCGGCAACTGCGACAAACCGGCTGAATTCCATTTCAGCGCATTACGACAGTGCGTCTCAATTCTGAAAAGATTTGGCGGAGTGATTTGATTTCGCGGGTTTTTACCTCCCGCGAGATTTTTTCATCCGCCAGGTTTGGGCGGGAGCGGCTTAACGCCGCTCCCGCATGACGCAAACGGAATTATTATGAAACTGAAGCACGTTTTAGAAATACATTCACGCTTTCACGCGGAGATGCGCGCCATCCAAGCGATGCCAAGAGTTTTGCCGGATCACGCCGACGACGCATTTACTCGCATTGAAGAAGCCCTTGAAGAGTTGGGGCAGGCCGAAGAGGCCCATGATTTAGCGGCATACGAAAGATCGGCAGAAAAACTTCGCAGTAAGGTGGCGCACGTCCACTCAATCAGCAAGTCCCTTGCGGCTGTTTGGGAGCGATTCGAATCCGCATCGAATGCGCTTCAGATCGGCGTAGCGGACGCCCTTGAGAGGGACAAACAAACGATATGGATGACGCAATAACAGGACTCGTAATCCAGATCAAAGCCGACGCCGCCCAGGCGATTGCGCAGCTAAAGGCAGTTGCCACAGGCACAACGGCCATTGGGCAGGGCGCTGCCAGCGTGACTGGGCCGATGGCGGCCGCGAGCGCGGCGGTGACTAAAATCGGCAAGGACGCAGAAACGGCGGGGGGACACATCGCCGGAATGTCCTATTTTTTCCGGTCGAGCATGGATCAGGTCCGCTTCGCGCTAATGGGCGGTGGCGCACGCGCGGGATTCTTTGCCATGGATGAACTGATTCGCGGGCTTGTTTCGTCCGGCATGGCAATCGGGACGCTCGTTCCGATCATTGGCGGCGCGGTTGCCGCCGTGGTTGCTGGCGCGGTCGCATGGCATGAATGGAACGAGGGTGAGGAGGAAGCGGCGAAAAATGCCAAGGACCTGGCAGATGCGTGGAAGGCTTTACCGGGGCTACTGACGCAGATAAACGAAATGCAGGAAGCCGGGCTGCTGACGGCGAAACAGTCCGCCCACTATGCCGATATAGCAGCCGGGCGGGAAAAGATGTATTGGGACCAGGATCACCAGGCGACGGCGTCCCCAACGCGCACCGACCGCATAGGCGGCGGCTATGTTGTCGGCCCCGACGGCATACCGATATTACAGCCGGCAGAAACCAACATCGCGCAAAATACGCCGATGACGCGCGCTGAGCAGGGACAATACGCGATGCAACAGGCGTCCGGGGGTGGGACGATAACAAAGGAATTTTTGGACGCGGTTAAGCAGGCGAGGCAGGAGATTCAGAAATCGAACGAGGAAGCGCTATCCGGGCTGGCAAAACAGAAGGCCGAAATCCACGACAAGTATCAGACTGAGCGTGATGAGATGGCCCAAAATCTCAAAATCCTGACTGCGAACATGAGTGAAGCGCAGCTTGGAAGTTCAAAGATTGTCAGCGATTTGAATCAGGCCATCGCGCAACAATATGTGGCCGAACAGAAAGACATCGCGACACTTGAACAGGGGGCGGCGCAAAAGCAGGCCCAAAAACAGGAAGAAACTCTGGATAAATTGCGGAAGGCCCGCACCGAAGAATTGCGGCAGCTTGACCAGCAGGCGCAGAAACAGGCCGAAGCCGATAAACAGCATGAAGCGGAACTGCAACGCCAGGCGCAACTCACACGCGACATTCAACGTTCCGCACTCGAAAACCAAATCCAATCCGTCAAGGCAAACGCCTTGATGACCGATTCTGAAAAACTCGCAATCGTCTCCGCCCTCCAGATCAAACAACAGCAGATCAATAACTCCGAAATCTCCCAACTCCAGGCCCTCAAATCCCAGGTCAAATCCGTCTCCGACCAGTTGGAACTCGAAAAGAAAATCGCCGACCTGAAATCACAGAACCAGAAAATCTCCGAATCCAACACGCCCGCGCAGCAATCCTCCTTCGGTTTCCAATTCACAAAAATGCTCGCCGCCCAATCGGATAAATGGACCGGCTGGGCGCAGGAATCCGCCAACTCCTTCGCCTCCGCATGGAACGGCGCAACCAACTCCGTCAGCGGAGGGTTGACGCATTTATTCGAGTATGGCGCGCAGCGCGGCCAATGGTTCCAGCAAATGTGGAACGGCGTCATCGGCTCCATGATCTCTTCAGTCACAAAACTCGCCGTCCAATGGGTCACACAGCACGTCGTCATGACCGCCGTCCACTCCGCCGCCGAGATGGCCATGACCGGCGCCACGACACAGGGCGCCTCCGAGCGCGGCGCCGTCCGCGTCGCCGAAACTGTCATTCACAATACCCTCGTCCTCATCCGCCTCGCCGCCCACGCCGCCGGCGAAATGGCCGCCACAGCCATCACCGCAGTCCAGGCCATGGCCCGCGCCATCTATCACGCCATCGCCGCCGCCATCGGCGCAATGGAGAGCGAAGCCAGCGTGCCATATGTCGGCGTCATCCTCGGCATCGCCGCTGCCGCCGCCGTCATGGCCGCCGCCTACGGCATGATGGGCGGCTTCTCCGCGGGCGGCTACACCGGCGATGGCCATCCCTCGCAAATCGCCGGACTCGTCCACGCCGGCGAATATGTCATTCCTGCCAGCCAGGCCGGCGGTGCAATGAATTTGCTTCGCGCCATCCATAGCGGCGCGTTGTCAGACATGAGCGCACCGCATGGCCTCGCCGATGCGTTGAGAGCACCGTCCACGCGAAACAATACCGCGCCTGTCTCTGCGGCGTCTGATAAGACCGAAATCCATATGTATTTTGACAAACAAAAAATGGTGGATGCGATTTCCCAATCAGACGCAAACACCCATTTCGTCGTGGACGTGATGGCCAAGAACATTCACAGGTTTAGATCGTGAACAATTTCTTTCCAGCGCAAGCCATATCCAACGCCGCCGGCGTGAGCGTCAAGACGCTTCGCAGGCGTGCGCAGCGTGAACAATGGCCGCTAGTGCGGCAAGGGAAGCGTGTCTTATATCAGCCGCCGTATCGCCTGCAAAAACTGCTCGGACCGGTTTTACCATCACACTTTTGGAATCAGCCGCGCGCCATGCGTGAGTTGCTCCGCGCCGTTGCCGTCGCTGGTTTTGCGCTGGAATTGCAGCGCAACGCAAAGAGCGGGATCGAATTGGCGCTGAAAACGACGCCTGGCAAATACCGGCGCTTGTTTGAATTCTCGCCCAGGGCGTTGCGCCGATGGGTCGTCCTCGTAAGTCGCGGCGGACTGGCGGCCCTGGAAGAGCGAAAAGCCGGGATTGTTGGCCGCAAGCCAACGCGCCTGGAAAGGATTCTGCGATGAGAACGGCAAACCGCGCTGCTTTCGTTTTAAGCGTTCCGGGCGTTCGCGGGGCCGATGATGCATTTTTGGAAGAGACGTCATTGCATGGGCCATTCAGGCGCTTGCATGAGCCAATATTTCGCGTCACTGGCAAAATTCACGGCGTTTCAAATTTTGGGAGTGCCTTGGGGCGGCTTTGGGAGCGAAGCGCGGTTGCCTTTGCCCGCGCATGGGTTTGGGTGACCAGCACTGGGGCATTCCCTGCTTTCGCGCCCCCCTAACCCATGAATGCTCCCATGGAATTACATGCGCACGATCAAACATCCCTGCCGGGTTGGACGGCGGCGCAATTGGCCGTCGCCGCGCAATTATCAAAACGATGGCTTTTACGAAAGTTGGCCGACACGCCGGCAACCGGCAGCGTTATTGCCCAGGGCAACGAAACGGCTGTTTACGGCTTCGATGTTTTGCCGGCTGCCGTTCAGACTGCCATTGTTCGCAACGCGAGCGCAGCCGGGTTAAGCCTTTCCGAATATATTGAAGCGTCTTTCAAGGCATGGCAGCCCGCGCGGTCATTGGCTGAGACGGATGAGGCCAACATTCAGGACGCGAAGAAACTTCGCGCGGCGCTTTTACCGTCGCTGCACCGGCAATCGTCAAACCTTTTGAGCAGCGCGGATAAATCGCGCATAGGCTTGGACGAATACAAGCGGGAGTTTGGCCACAGCATCACGGAGCGACACTGGCAGCGGCTAATTGAGCGCACATTGCGTCGCGTTGGCATGTCAGAAGATTTTGAACGGCTGGAACTGTACTTGCCCGACAACCCAAAACCCAAAACGGAAGCACAACGA
>JBOHXA010000559.1:0-15309 GCA_050737335.1 Limisphaerales bacterium
GAGGTGGACCACTACCAACTTTTGCGGACAATGGACGTGTATGTGTCGCCATCGGGCGAAGACATTGGCAAAGTGCTTCACGGGGTGCAGGATATCGTCAAAAGTATGGATTTGCCGAAAAATGTCCGGGTAACGATTCGGGGGTCCGCCGAAGCAATGCAGCAGTCATTCCGGAGCTTCGGCCTGGGGCTGATACTTTCCACAGTGCTCGTATATTTAATCCTGGTAGCGCAATTCAAATCGTTTGTCGATCCTCTCCTGATTCTGCTGGCGGTGCCCACGGGGCTGGCTGGCGTGTTACTCATCCTGTTCCTAACGGGCACAACGCTGAATGTCATGTCACTGATGGGCGTCGTAATGATGGTGGGCATAGTCGTGTCCAACAGCATCCTGATCGTTGAGTTTACGAACCGGTTGCGCGAAGAGGGCCGGCCTTTGCGTGAAGCCGTGTCGCTGGCCTGCCGTGTCCGCCTTCGCCCGGTGCTAATGACCTCATTGGCGACGCTCATTGGATTAATTCCGATGGCGACGAAGATGGGGACCGGCAGTGAAGCCTATGCGCCGCTCGCCCGGGCAATTATCGGCGGTCTGGCCGTATCCGTCGTATTGACCGTGTTTATTGTTCCCTGCGCCTATTTTCTTCTCTATCGTCGCAGCGAGATGAAAATGCAAAGCCCGGGCAGCGCGGAGGCTTCCGGCCATTCGGCCCATTGAAAAAAGAATACAAATGAAACGAATTCTCTTAACCTTGTTCTTCTGCTCGCGCTCAGCCGTTGGTTTTGCGCAGACCACGAATGTCCCGGCTTTTCTGACGCTCCCGGAAGCAGAAAAGATTGCGTTGCAATATCATCCGCAAATCAAGGAGGCCAATTATCTGCTCCTGGCGGCGCAGGAGGCGGTCAAGGAAACGCGCTCCGGATATCTTCCAACTGTGAATCTATACGCCGACGCCGTGGGCGCAACGTCTGAAGGCGCGCGCATTACCGCCGGCGGCCTGAACAATCCCAGCGTCTATGATCGCGCCGCGGGTGGCGCGCAGCTCACCCAACTGATTACCGATTTCGGACGGACGGCCAACCTTGCCGCCAGTTCCAAATACCGGGCCCGGGCGCAAAGTCAAAACGCCAATACCACCCGTGAACAGGTGCTGCTGCAAGTGGACGGCAGCTATTTCAGCGCGCTTGAAGCGCAAGCGATCCTGCGCGTGGCGAAACAAACTTTTGACACGCGAAAAATGCTTCTCGACCAAATCACCGCCCTGGCGACCAACAAACTGCGTTCGCAACTGGACGTTAGTTTTGCCCAAGTGCAACTGCAACAGGCCAGTCTGTTGCTTGAACAATCCAGCAATAACGCGGACGCGGCCATGGCGACACTTTCGACCGCGCTCGGATATAGCGATTATCACGAGTTTAAGCTTGCCGATGAAGCGCCGCCAACCAACGACATCAGTAGCGACATTTCCGGCATGATCCAGACCGCCCTGTCCCGGCGTCCGGAACTCCTGAGCCTGCGCGACGATCGGGAGGCAGCCACGCGCTTCGCCCGGGCGCAACGCGATTCACGTTTGCCGACAGTCGAAGCGATGGGCGTTGCCGGCGCGGCGCCCTGGCGCGACGACAGAGACTTGAAGCCTGACTATTTTGCCGGCGGTTTTCAGTTAAGCGTGCCGGTATTTGCCGGCGGACTTTATGTGTCCAGGCAGCGCCAGGCTGAATTGCAGGCGCAGGCGGACAATGAATTGCTTCGCAGCGTGGAGAACAACGTGATTCGGGACGTCCGCATCGGCTGGCTGGACCTTAACGACGCGGCGCAGCAACTGGAAACGACCGAAGAATTGGCTGCGAACGCCGGCGAAGCGTTCACCCTGGCCCAGGCCCGTTACAAGAACGGGATCAGTTCCATCGTGGAATTGAGCGACGCCCAGTTAAACCTTACCCAGGCCCAGATCGCCGAAGCCAACGCCCGCTACAACGTCCTAATCCAACAGGCAAATTTGAACTACCAGATGGGCGTGATCCAATAGCCCCGTCCATGCTCGCGCCCTGTAACTGCAAGCCGCGCGATAAAATCTGATCTGCGGGGCCTCCACGCCGCACAAATCGCGGTTTGTGAAAAACTCACTCATTCCTCGCCGCCAAAAACCGCTCTGCATCAATCGCCGCGGCGCAGCCCATTCCCGCGGCGGTCACAGCCTGGCGATAAACCGGGTCCGAACAATCCCCCGCCACAAAGACCCCCGGCACACTGGTCATCGAGCCTTGTTTGCGAATGATGAATCCATTGGCGTCCATTTCAACCTGGCCCTTGAAAATCGTCGTATTGGGCATATGCCCAATCGCGACAAACACACCCGCGCACACCAGCACACTTTCCGCGCCGGACTTTACGTTCTTGAGGCGAACGCCTGCGACGGAGCCTTTGTCCACGCCCAAAACTTCCGTGACCACGGAGTCCCAGACCGGTTTAACCGTTTGGTGCGCGCGAACGCGTTCAGCCATAATTTTCGAGGCGCGCAAGCTGTCGCGCCGATGGACCAGGAAGATTTCTGAGCCGAAGCGCGTCAGGTAAAGAGCTTCCTCGCACGCCGAGTCCCCTCCGCCCACGACCACCAGGGGCTTATTTCGAAAGATGGGCAGCGCGCCGTCGCAGGTGGCGCAATAAGTCACGCCTTTGGTTTCCAATTTATTTTCGCCGGGGACACCCAGGTGCCTGTGGCTGGCGCCCGTGGAAATGATGATGGTTTCAGCCCGCATCGTTTCGCCGTCCACGACTAATTCGAATGGTGATTTTGAAAAATCCGCTTTTTCCACCGTTCCGAAACTGGTGCTGGCGCCGAACCGTTCAGCCTGCTTCTGCATCCGGGTCATGAGTTCATAACCGTCCACGCCTTCTGGAAAGCCGGGAAAATTTTCCACAATGCTGGTGGTCGTAAGCAGGCCGCCGGGCTGGCCTCCCATGAGCACCAGCGGTCGCAAATTGGCGCGCGCCGTATAAAGCGCCGCCGTCCAACCCGCGCATCCTGAACCAATGATGACAACTGTATGCATAATGGGTGAAAAGAATGGACGGTTTCGGCGGAGGATTCAAGGCACAGATATGATCCGCGGATGCTCTCTTTGTGTTTCTTGGAATTCTCCCTTTTTTGTGTATGCTAAATTTACAAATGAAAATCCAAGCTCTTACCATCGGCATGTCGGTGCGCCACCCGCAATACGGAATCGGGACCGTGAAGACCATTTCGGAGCAGACTGCGGAAGTGCGTTTCAGCGATACCCTTCGCACAGTGGACCCGGAATTGAGTGAAATCGTGCCAGCCGAGCCGGGCATGACCGTGTCCGGCCTTGAGCAGCCGCTCAACCAGTTCGTCGAATCAATCGTTGATCAGGTTATCCAACAGCTCGGGTTGGAAAAATCGGACACGGCGACCGTTGAACTGGGCGCGCGCTGGCAAAAAGGCAAAATGGTTTTGCATCCATCAGACCCTTCCCTGCAAACCAAGGAAGTCCCGCTGGAGGTCTTCTTTCACAAAATCGTTGGTCTCCGCAATCAATTGCGCGTCCTGGAGCAGAAAATCAACGCGCACGCCGCGTTGTCGGACGCGGACAAAGTGGAAATGCAGCAATACATCACCCGCTGTTACGGTTCCATGACCACGTTCAACCTGTTGTTCAACACCAAAGAAGGCCAATTTTCGTCCAAAAGCGAATAGGCCGTCGCAGAGGCATCGCGCTGCGATGTGCCCCATCCCTCAAGCTGGTGGAACAGGTTGCATTTTGCTGTTTTTCCTGTTGTTGAGATGTTGCCGCATAACCGCCTGGAAATGAACGATGCAGCCGATGCAGCCAATTTTTTTGCAATCATCAAACCGTAACCCCTAAAGCGCCCCGATATCATTTTTCGGCTCGCCCCGGCTGAAATTTTTGTTAAATTTGCAAGCCGTTTCAAATGATGACGTCGGCGCAAATTCGGCAGTCGTTCCTCGATTTTTTCAAATCGAAAGGGCACACCATCGTTCCGTCCAGCCCGCTCATGCCCGACGCGCCGAACCTGCTTTTTACCAACGCGGGAATGAACCAGTTCGTGCCGATTTTTTTGGGCCAAAAAAAGGCGGACGTTTCCCAATGGGCCGGCGCCCTCCCCGGGAGTGACACACGCGCGGCTGACACCCAAAAATGCATTCGCGCGGGCGGCAAGCACAACGACCTGGATGACGTCGGCCTGGACACGTATCACCACACCTTCTTTGAAATGCTCGGAAATTGGAGCTTTGGCGATTATTTCAAAAATGAGGCGATTGATTGGGCGTGGGAATTGGTCGTCGCGAAATGGAATTTTCCCGCAAAACGGCTTTACGCGACCGTCTATGCGCCCGATAAAACGCGGAACGACCCAAGCGAATTTGACCAGGAAGCGTGGGACCATTGGGCGCGGAAATTCAGGAGCGCCGGCCTCGACCCAAAAGTCCATATCGTCAACGGCGGCAAAAAAGACAATTTTTGGATGATGGGCGAAACCGGGCCGTGCGGCCCATGCTCGGAAATCCATGTGGATTTGACGCCCGAGGGCCACACTGAAGGGCTGCTGGTGAACAAAGGCGACGCCCGATGCATCGAGATTTGGAACCTGGTGTTTATCCAATTTAACGCGAATTCAGACGGCACATTCTCGCCATTGCCGGCGAGGCATGTGGATACCGGCATGGGATTTGAGCGAGTGACAAGCATCATTCAGGGCACCAAAGGCTTCCAGGATTTTGCGCATGCAAAAATTTCCAATTACGAGACGGACATTTTCCGCCCCATTTTCGATGCGCTCGAAAAATTGAGCGGAAAGAAATACGGCAGCACGCTTCCCGGACCCGCGGTCCGTGGGCAAGAGTTGCCGCTTAAATCCAGCGGCGAGTGCCAGGGCAGGATTATTGAAGTGCCGGAAACACCCGCGCATCCGGGGCCGGCCAGCGATGAAAAAGGCGTTCCGGATGATCCGCAAGCTTCCGTCTCAGCGGAACAAGTTGCGACAGATGTCGCCTTTCGCGTGCTTGCGGACCATATCCGCACCTTGAGTTTTGCGATTGCCGATGGCATTCAACCCAGCAACGAAGGACGCGGCTATGTGTTGCGCCGCATCCTGCGCCGCGCGGTGCGATATGGCCGCGCGCTGGGCTTCCATGAACCATTCTTCCATACGCTGGCAGACGTGCTCGTGGATACGATGGGCGATGTATTTCCCGAAATCCGGGCTAAGCGCAAGCATGTGAAGGACACGATTCGTTTCGAAGAGGAGGCGTTTAACAAGACGTTGGATCGAGGCATTGAACTATTCAACGAGGAAGCCGGACAAATGCCGGGCGGCCGCTCGACACAAATATCCGGTTCATTTGCATTCCAGCTCTACGACACCTACGGCTTTCCACTGGACCTGACCGAACTCATGGCGAGGGAGCGAGGCTTGAGCGTGGACACGCGAGGCTTCGAAAAATTGATGGAAGAACAGCGCGAGCGTGGCCGCGCCGCGCAGAAAAAGGAAGTCATTACCATTTCGGAGATTAAAACGAGCGCGCCGACGCAATTTGTCGGCTATGAGAAACTGGCCGCCAATGCCAGGGTTCTGGAGGCGGTTTCGCTTAAAGACAAAATCGCAATCGTGCTCGACAGGTCTCCATTCTACGCCGAAATGGGCGGGCAAGTGGGTGACACGGGTAAAATCGAACATGGCGCGCAATTTTGGCGCGTCACGAACACCCAAAAATCCGGGAGCGCGTGGCTGCACATTCTCGAGAATGGCAGTGACCTCCCTAAATCCGATTCAACCGTAACGCTGACGGTGAACTCCGATCGGCGTTCCGCCATCCAGCGCCATCATACCGTCACCCATTTGATGCATTGGGCATTGCATGAGGTTGTGAGCCGCGAAGCATCGCAGAAAGGCTCCTACGTCGGCCCTGAAAAATTGACCTTCGATTTCAACAGCGCGCCGCTCACGCCGCAGCAGGTTGCGGACATTGAAAAACTGGTCAACGAACGCATCCTGGAAAACGCCGCCGTCTCATGGAGCGAAGTTCCGCTCGCGGATGTGAAGGCGCGGCAGGACGTCATGCACTTTTTCGGTGATAAATACGGCGACGTGGTCCGGGTGGTTCAGATCGGCGGGAACGCGGCCAAATTGGATGGCTATTCGATGGAGCTGTGCGGCGGCACGCACACCCGCGCGACCGGCGAAATCGGAATGTTCCGTATTGTCGGCGAAAGCGCGATAGCGGCGGGCACCCGGCGCATCGAAGCGGTGGCCGGGATCGAAGCTTACCACCGCGCGAACGAGGAATTACAGTTGATCAAATCACTCGCCGGCAAGGTCAATGCCCCGGTCCATGAATTGGAAAAGAAAATCGAATCGCTGCTGGAACAGCAGAAAGCGCTTGAAAAAACGGTGCGCGCAGCCACGCAGCGCGAAGCTTCGAATGTAGCGGGCAATTTGCTCGAGCACGCACAGTCGGTGAATGGCCTTCCGTCCATCATCCAGAACGTCGGCGGCGTGGATGGCGATTTCCTGCAAGCGGTGGCGGAATCATTGAAAGGAAGGTTCAAAGGCGTGATCGTTTTAGGCGGGGCGGTTGGCGGCGCGGTTTCCCTCGTGGCGGCCGTATCGCCAGAATTTGTCTCGATGTTCCAGGCGGGAAAAATCATACAACAAATTGCGCCGATTGTGGGCGGCAAAGGCGGCGGCAAACCGGACAACGCCCGCGGCGGCGGCAAGGACGCCGCAAAATTGGACGAGGCATTGGCGAAGGCAAAGAGCCTCCTTGGCTAAATTTTGCGAAGCATATTGGCTTCATGCTTGCGGATGAACAAACCAGCCCTGAGCAGGCTGCCATCTTCCGCCGGATGAGGCCAGGACGCCGGTTGGAGGACGCCGAGCAGCTTTATCGGACCGCGCGTCGTATGAAAACAACATGGCTTCGTTCGCAGCAGCCCGATTGGCCGGAAGAAAGACCGTCACGCGAAGTAACGCGGATTTTCAGCACAGCGAAAGCTGAATCGCTGGATCAAACTGCGGCAATTGCAAGCGGAATGGAGCAAAGTCGGTTGAACGCTGTTTTCATTTCTTCTCACGAAATTGCCGCAACGCCACAAACGGGTCCACCCGCGCCAACAGAAAATTCGCCCAGCGATATTTCCAACGCTGCCACCACGTCTGTCCCCGCCGCCACATTTCCGGTTCAATGCGGCGCGAATGCGCTAAAATAGTCTCGAAAGCCTCAGAAGCGCCCGCGGCGATGGTCTTGTCCTGGAATCGTATGACCAATTCGTAGTTCAGCCGCAGGCTGCGGATATCGAGGTTTGCCGAACCGAGATACGTGACCTGCCCCATGCAGATTAGTTTGGCATGAAGGATCTGCGGCTGGTATTCATAAATTTCAACGCCCGCCTGCATGAGGCGTCTATAAAGATTTCGCGCCGCCAACAGCGAAACAAGCACGTCTGTGCGGCCCGGAAGAATCAGGCGAACCCGCCCGCCCCGGCGCGCCGCGTGCATTAGCGCCCGGCGCAACCGGTACGTTGGCAAAAAATATGCGCTGACAATTCGCACATCCCGCGCCCGAACGAGGTCCCGCCGCAACAGCTTTGAAAATGACCGCCTTTTCAGAGAAATATCGTCCGAGGGCGCGTCGGCACTTTGAAAAACATTTAGACGGCGGGTGAAAAACCGCCGCAACGGCCGCCGGTGTGAATCCGCGGATGAAAAAAGCTCATCGAACGATGCGGTTAGCGCCGCAATAAGCTTAGGATCTTCAATGCGTACGCCCACATCGCACCAACCGCATGCAATTCCGTCCCCATCGTATTCGTCAGAGATGTTGAATCCCCCGACAAAAGCGACCCCGTCATCGCAAACGAGCAATTTGCGATGGTCGCGCACCGCAAAACGCCAAAAGGTCATCCGGTTAAAGCGCCGGACCAAACCTCCGGCGGCGATAATCCGGTCAAAATAATTGACCGGCAATGACCACGATCCAAAATCATCCACCAGGATGCAAACGCGGACACCCCGTTTGGCCGCGGCTAGCAGGACATCGGCAAATTGCCGTCCCAGGCGCCCATCCGAAAATATATATGTCTCGAGGCGGACGGAAAGGCGGGCATTGTCAATAGCATTGAGCATGGCCGGGAAAATTTTCTCTCCGACACAAAGCCATTCCAGGGGAGCAGCCATGGAGCAATATAGTAGCCGTTGCGCCGAAGGCAATGGGTCCCGAAGTATTTATTTGGTCTCTAAAAGTACCATGCAGGCGGGGAGCCTGCCCCACAAAGTAAGAAGGCGATACAGGCAGACTTGGAAATGCGCGCTACGGTTCCGGTCCTATCCGCATCGTGAACTTTGCCCACCATGAATCTCCGCTATGTTCAACCAAAATTCCCGGCAGGGATTGGCGATTAATAATGACGTCTGAGGGTCGGGGCGGTTTTTCGAATGGTCCGAGTCGGATTGCCACCGAGCCAATATCCCTATCGGAAGAAATGTCCAATTTCATTTTGCGCCCCGACCTGACCAGTTGGTAACGCAAGCGCGTCAGTTCGGTTATTTGTGAGCGCTCAACCAGTACAGGATATTGGTCAACGGCGATTTCATTCCAGTCATATGGCATGCGGGGATAGACTTGAAGGCGGTCGGGATGCGTGTCGTCCACACCAATCACCAGCCGCAAGGTTTTCACGTTTTCGGCCTCCTGGACACCGTTGCCGAGGTCGCCGGTGTGATACCAATATCGCCCTGTCAGATCAATTTGGACGCCCTCGGGAACGATGAAAGAGCCAGACTGCGGGTCGAAGATTTCTTTGGCGGTCCAGTCGAGAATGCGCGTTGCATCATGCATGCGATCCAGCAGGAGCGCAGCCTGGCTGACAAAGCCCTGGCCGTAGCCCATGGCCTGTCCGTAAAACCCAAATGGTTGGAACGTATCAGTCAAACGCCGGTAGGAGCCTTCGCTCAACAAGCGCCATGCCGGATTGTCGTCCTGTGGCGCAAAACCCTGGAAATCGGCCAAAAAAATCAACGGCCCCAAAGTCGTGCTGGAATTGGGCCAACCGGCGTAACGCAATGTCCATTGAGGGCCATATTTTTGCGAGGAGGCGACGTATTGGCTTCCAATTGCCCGCCGCATTTTATCCGCCCGCTCGCGCCATTGCGCGGCGGAATTGGTTTGGCCGATGGAATCGGCCATTTCCGCCAGCGCATTCAGCGCGTCCATACATACGGCGTCGGCATAGACTGAATAGCCTTTTCCGGCGGAACATTCGCTGGTGGTGTAGAGCACGCCGTTGGCGGCGCCGGAAATTTTCGGATGCCCGAACTGCCACAAAATCCAATCGCCCGCCGTTTTCACATCCGGCCAGCGGGCGCGAAGCCATTGATCACGATCGGGCAACCGCTGCCAAAGCTTAAAGAGAAACAACGTGATTAAACCGTGACCGTCATTTTCAAAACAGGCGTCCAGGGCCGGCTTGTTGGCCACGCGGCCCCAATGGGGAGGCAATACGACTCCGTGAAATTTTAGCGCCGGGTCCCGTTCCCAAAGCCTGGCGGTGCGCAAACAATAATCCGCGCAGCGGGCCGCGACGTTGGTGTATCCTAATTCAGTCAATTCCTGAAGGCTTCGCCCCATGTCGCGGCACCACGATGAGCCGTAATACGTGCTGCAATTCTTGCGAAAGGTCCCGAAACCATTATAACCGCCCCACGAGGGCGCGCCGAGAGTGGATGTATGGTACATTCCCGTCCGATCCACTTTGTCGGCCATGTCCTGCACATTGGCATAGAACGCGTTCTGCAAAATGTCCGCGTAAATGTTTCCCTTGAAGGAAACCGTTGGCCCTCGATAATTTGCCGGAGTCTCCGGCGCCACGCGTCCATTGAAATTGGCGTCACTCGTGTACAGGGCCAGGCACAGTTCATTCAATCGCTTTCGAGCCTGTCTCTCGCCCTTTCCGGTCTGCCGCAGCGGCTTATCATGGACGAATTTCCTGAAAGATGGCGGAAATGGCCCGCTAGAAAACTCGATATCCGCATTCGTATTTGTCTCTTCAACCGTGACCCCGGCCACGACTAAAGTCCCCTGTTTGTCCGTTGTATTGGCAAACGTGATGCTGCGAAGTAAACCCGGCCTTGGATTGATGACCGCAACATAGCTCCCATCGGGCACTGGTTTGGGCGGATACAGGCGCAAGGCTGATGCGAGGGCCTTTTGAAGCCGCATATCCGTCGGAAACGGGTCCGGAAAGGTAAAAAAAGGTTTGCCCCACCAAACACCCTCGCCGAGGATGAGCGGAAAAACCTGAACCGTCCCGTCCGCGTAATTTAAACGAATTTCGGCAAGTTTATCGCCGATAAAAAAGCGGACGGAATGATCCAAGGGACTTGCCCAGCAAAAAAGGTTAGCTTTTTCAGTCATTCCCAAAACGAAGATACGTTTCACCGGGCGACCAACATTCAGCCGCGTCGAACCTTTCCGGACGAGGTTTAAATCTCCGTGCTGAAAGGGAACGCCGTAACGCTCAACGATGTTGCAATTCGTTCCGCCGCTTTCAGCAAATGACAATGGGATGAACGTTTGGCCCGGGCAAGGCCTTCCGATGGCAAGCAGCAGAGCAATCGCGGAAAAAAGAACACTCGAGCGGTTTGGGTTCGCTTTCTTCGGCGTTAAACGTGGCATTTCACAAGTTGGCCGGTTGCAAAAAGTGTGTCAAGGGGGAAGGATTGATCTGGTTTAGAGGCTGGCGAAAGCCTGTGGGAATTGGTTAATCCGAAGGCCGCCAACTCCTTCATGAGCCGATCCCGCGAGACGGAGAAAGAGGTCGCGGACGGGTTCCAAACTCTTCCGTCGCCCGCCGCGGGCAAATGACTTGGCTGTTTACAATAAAGAAGATGGAATACGGGGAGGCCTGGGACCATCGGCACATGGATTTTCATTGACGCGCCTCCCGACACGATCAGTCGCGGAGTCTCCGGAAATCTCGTTTCCGACTCGTGTCTGCGTCAGCGGTCTTTGTTGCACTTTACAAAACCAGTGTTAAGATGACAAGAAAATCGCGATGCAACGTCTCAGCGCCCTCCAAGTCAGCTTTGGCATTTCGCTTTTAATTCACGTGGCGTTGATCACCAGCTATGAGATTTATAAGCCCCGGCCAGGAGACGTCGCGACCCGCGTGGACGGCAGTTCCGCAGACAGTTGGGAATTTGCGATAGCTGCCGCACCGGTGGAACCGCCAGCCCCGGCTCCCGAGCGGTGGCACATGCCCGCGCGCAGGCTGCTCGTCCCCGCGCAAATCAAAATGCCGATTCGAGTTGAGCAACGCCCTCGACAGCAACCTGAGTTGAGGATTGCTGTCCGATTGCAAACACGGGCAGCAGCGCTGACGGCTGTACCAGCGGAACTCGGCGCGCGGGCCGCTGCCACGACGCCTGTTCCGCATTCTCCAACTCGGACCGTGGCAGTGGATGGTCCGCCTGCTGAGGCCCGGCCTGATTATTTAAAAAATCCACCGCCGGATTACCCCGCCGTGGCCCGTCGCCGACACGAGCAAGGTGTCGTGCTCTTAATCGTGGGCGTGACAGCGGAAGGCCGCGTCAGCAGGGTAGCAATTAAAATGTCGTCCGGGTTCAAACGTCTGGATGACGCCGCGCTGAAGGCGGTGCGGAAGTGGGATTTTGAGCCGGCGCGAAGCGGCCCGCTGGCGCTGGCATCGGAAGTGGAAGTGCCGATTCGTTTTGAACTGGCGGAGCCATGAACGTGCGCACCATATTGCGGCCCGCTCTTTTCATTTTCGCATTCACTTTAACGGAGGCAGCTTTCGGCCAGGCCAACAGCGCCGCGGCACGTCAGGCCAGGACCAACGGAATCATAGTGCTGCCTGAAACGGTGGTAATCGGGAAAACGGAGCAGCAGTCGCTGACATCACCCTCGGCGGAAACTGCCGCTGAACAAAAGGAGGAAATCCCTGGCGGCTTTACGATTCAGCGCAGCCAGGAAATGTACAAGGGCCGCGTATCGAGCCTGGCCGATTTGTTCCAGAACACGCCGGGCATTGTCATGCTTTCTGAAAATAACGTTGAAGTCAGCAAGGTTTTTATCCGCGGCTCAGGCGTCTATTCCGGGGATGAACCAATTGGCGTCCAGTATTTGCTTGATGGATTAACGCTCAATCAGGCGGACGGAGAAATTATCCTTGAGGATTTTGACGTGGGCACCATCAAGTACGCTGAAGTCTATCGCGGGGCCGACGCCTTTCAATACGGGGCGCTTGGCCTGGGCGGCGCAGTGAACTTTGTTCCCGACACCGGCTATGATGCCGCGCCATTGAGCGTTCGCCTGGAAGGAGGCAGTTTCGGGTTCATGCGGGGGCAGGTCACCACCGGCGGAGTCGTCGGGCCGGCTGACTATTTCGTTTCTGTTTCAGGCCGTTACCGCGACGGCTGGCGCGACCACAGCCGCGAAAACACCGAAATGCTTTTCAGTGATTTTGGATACAAGCTAAACGAACAGATGGAAGACCGTTTATACGTTATCGCCGACAAGACAGACCGCCAAATTCCAGGGGGAATTAGTCTGGAACAAATGCAGCAGGACCCCCGGCAGGCGGGCATGGATGCCGTCCAGGAAGACTTCCGCAAGGACTGGAGTTATCTGCGTCTGGCGGACAATCTCACCTTCCAATCGGGTGGCGAAAGAGCAAACGCCGGAGTTTATTGGTGGCATCGTGATGCGTACGAACCGAATCTATACATTCCTGATGTTTATCTCGCGGGCATCAACGCCTTTTATGCCGATGACTATGGCGCCATGCTCGATTCCATCACGCGCAGTCAAATTTTTGGCGGCAAAAATATTTTGACGGTTGGTTTCAATCCCACCGCCGAAGGTCAGCACGATGCCTACTACCAAAACTTGAACGGTCAGCCAGGCGCAGCCACGGGCGGGGACCTTCAATGGTCTCTCAACCTCGTTCTCTTCGGGCAAGACCAATATTATCTAACCAAAAGGCTTTCGCTTGTCGGCGGCATTCAGGCGGCGTACGCCCAAAGGCATTTTTATGATCATTTCAATAATTCGGTTGACGGGGACCAATCGGACAATCTTATATTTCGCACGGTCAATCCCAAGGTCGGTTTGCTTTATGAAATCAATGACAAAGATCAAATTTACGCCAATTTCAGCCGCAGTTGGCAACCTCCTTCATTTGATGACATGGTTGATTTCGATACCGGCCCCAACACCAGCCAAACCTTCACCCCGTTGTCCCCGCAATACGCCTGGACAGCGGAGATTGGCACACGCGGCAAGGCCGGCCATTTTGACTGGGAGCTTTCGCTGTACCGTACCTATGTGCATGGTGAACTGCTCGACCTGTTCAATCCTGCCACCGACGCGGAAATCGGCGGTGTGAACATTCCCCACGTGATCATCCAGGGCGTCGAAGCGGGCTTCAATACCCGGCTTTTTAGTTCTATTTTTGTCAGGGCCGACAAAACGCATGACGGCGACAGCCTGACGTTGCGTCAGGATTACACATTCAGCGACCTTCGCTTCAGCGACAATCCAACGTATGGCGACAATCGGATTGCCGGCGTTCCCCCTCATATGTATCAGGCGCAACTCATGTACGAAACACCCGGAGGCTTCTACGCCGGGCCCAATGTCAATTGGTCCATTTCGTATTTTCCCGTGGACAATGCCAATACGCTCTACGCTCCCTCCTTCGCTTTGCTCGGATTCAAAATGGGACTGTATTTGGGCAAAGGCTTTTCTATTTTTTTTGATGCTCGGAATTTGCTCAACGAACGCTACGCCTCGTCCGTGGACCCCATTTCCAGCGCAAATCCAGCCGTCAACCCGCCGCCCATTCAGGTTTTTCATCCAGGGGATCCCCGCTCCTTTTACGGCGGCGTTGCCTGGGTCTGGTAGGAAAACTGAATCCCTCAGCCGGTTCGCCGGGGGGCGCACCTTTTTCTTTTCGCAATGGCTTTCAAAATCGCTTCGAGTCTCTTTGGATCCAACATGATTTCCCCCGGCCCTTCCCGCGTCGTGGTTGCGGTTATGGTGGCAGAATGGCGTTTCGATTGGTTCTCTGTTTGAAAGAGCGTTGGCAGCAGCGAATCATCAGAAATGAATGAAGGATCAGTGTTCATGGCTTTTAGTTGGTTTGGAATTATTAGCAATTCATATGCCGAATTTTGGCGAAAATGCGGTTTAGCGATCGCCTCTTCAAGTTCCACACACAGAGCAACCTTTGATTTCGTTTGACCAGCGAGAATTCGCCTTCACCCGGCCGGCCCGCATCATTTTCCTTTCCTTTGGCCGGGCTTGCGTTTTCAATGCCACGGTGATTGCAAAACGAGTTATTCCCTGCCTGGATGTGCATGAGGGCCAGGTCACGCGCGGGGTTCAATTTGGCAAGGCCGAGGCCGGTGAATTGCGAAACGTGGGCGACCCGGTCGAGTTGGCTATGCGCTATAACGAACAGGGCGCCGACGAAATGGTTTTTTTTGATATCACCGCCAGCGCGCATGGGCGCGATTCCATGGTGGATGTCATCGAGCGCGCGGCGAATGAATGTTTTATGCCTTTGACGGTGGGCGGCGGCATCAAATCGGTGGATGATATGTTTATGATGTTGCGCGCGGGCGCGGACAAAGTCAGCGTCAATTCCGCCGCGCTGGCCAATCCGGATTTGATCCGTGCCGGGGCGGAAAAATTCGGGAGCCAATGCGTCGTGGTTTCCATTGACGCCAGGCGGGTCGCGCCGGACAAATGGGAAGTATTCTCTCACGGCGGCCGGAAACCGACGGGACTGGACGCGGTGGACTGGGCGCGCAAGGCCGTAGCGCTCGGAGCCGGGGAAATTGTTTTGAACTCGATTGACGCTGATGGGACAAAGGCTGGATTTGATCTGGCAATTACACGCCGGGTGAGTGAATCGGTGAGCGTGCCGGTCGTGGCCAGCGGAGGCGCGGGCACGCTTGAACACATGGCCCAGGTCCTTGTCGAGGGCAAAGCCGACGCCGTCCTTGCTGCAAGCATTTTCCATTTTGGCAATTATACTGTGGCCGACGTAAAACAATTTTTAGCCGGCCAAAATATTCCCGTTCGTAATATTAATTAGACCATCACCATAGATTTCGTTCGAATCAAATGCTCAAGTTCGCACATTGGGTAGTAGCGGATTTAAAAAGCTTTTTAATCCGGAAAATTTGCAAAGCCTTCACGGTCGTGGCATAATACTTTCGCGCGCAGGCTATCTTCCTGAATGGCCA
>JBOHXA010000560.1:0-9585 GCA_050737335.1 Limisphaerales bacterium
GGCCCGCACACCGCTGATCATTTCCGGCCCGGCGGTGATCACCTATGACGAACAATACGCGCAATGGAGACCCACGGTCGAATCGCTCGTTCGCACCCAGCAGCAGTTATGCAACCGGTTTTTGCGCGAGGCGGGGGACATCCTCAAAAAATTGAACCCGCCCGACGGATCAAACATCCAAAACGCCGCCGAACTGGAGCACATGCTGGGTTTGCTATTGTTCCGGGTCAAAACCGGCCAACCCAGGTCCGAGGGACTGCTGAAACTTCTGGAAGAGCCGGAAAATGCGCGGCTGATGAACCAGGCCGAGCTGGAACTTCACAAAGACCAGAAAAAAACGGATTTATACAAGGAAAAGGAAGAGCTGTTTTTTGCGATAGATGAGAAAAGCAACGAAGCTGACCTGACGGAAAAAGGGCGCAACTATGTCAGTCCGCAGGACCCTGAGGCCTTTATGCTTCCGGACTTGCCGACGCAGTTGCACGACGTGGATGCGAATTCCACGACCGACGCGCGCGAACGAATGGAGCAGAAGTCCAAATTGCAGACGGAGTATCAGTCCAAGGCGCAAAAAATTCACTCGATCTCCCAGTTGCTCAAGGCTTACAGCCTTTATCAACTGGACGTCCATTACATTGTCGAAGAGGGCAAAGTTGTGATTGTGGACGAGCATACCGGTCGCAAGATGCCGGGCCGGCGCTGGAGCGAGGGCCTGCATCAGGCGGTTGAGGCCAAGGAAGGCGTTCAAATCGAACGCGAAACCCAAACCCTGGCTACGATTACCATCCAAAATTATTTTCGCCTGTATAAAAAGCTCGCGGGAATGACCGGCACGGCGGAGACCGAAGCGGCGGAGTTCCTGGACATTTACAAATTGGGCGTGCTGACGATTCCCACCAACAAGCCGAACATTCGCAAGGACGCAAACGATTCGGTGTACAAAACCAAACGCGAAAAATTCAACGCGGTCGTTGGCGAGATCAGGCAACTGCATGCCCAGGGCCGGCCCATTCTGGTGGGCACCGTGTCCGTGGAAGCGAGCGAAATGCTCTCGCGAATGCTGAAACGCGAGGGGTTGGTACATTCGGTCCTTAATGCCAAGTACCACCAGCAGGAGGCGGAAATCGTCGCGCGGGCGGGCCAGCGCGCGTCCGTCACGATTGCCACGAACATGGCCGGACGCGGAACGGACATTAAATTGGGACCGGGCGTGCCCGAAGTGGGCGGGTTGCACGTGCTGGGCACCGAGCGGCACGAATCACGGCGCATTGACCGGCAGTTGCGGGGACGTTGCTCGCGCCAGGGCGACCCGGGTTCGTCGCATTTCTTCATTTCATTGGAAGACGATTTGATGCGGTTATTCGGTTCGGAAAACATCGCCAAATGGATGGAGCGCATGGGCCTGGAGGAGGGCCAGGAATTGACCCATGGCCTGTTGAACCGGTCCATCCAGCAGGCGCAGAGACGCGTCGAACAGCACCATTTCCAACAACGCAAACGCACGCTCGAATATGACGACGTGATGAACAAGCAGCGCGAAATCATTTACGGTTTCCGCAACGAAATCATTTCCAGCGAAGACGTCCGCGACCGCCTCATGGACATCATCGAGGAGGTTGTCGTTTCGAAAGTCGCGGAATTTACTTCCACGGATGAAGAGACCGGTGAATGGCGCCTTCACCAGTTATCGGACTGGGTCAATCTGACGTTTCCCTTGGGCATGCCTGAATCCGAAATCCTGAAGGCCGCTGAATCGGGGAAAGAGCGCCCGGTGGCCGGTTCGCTTTTTAGCGGCCTGAACGAAAAGCAGTTCGCCATATGCAATTTTATCACGGAGAAAATCCGGGAGGCATACGATCTCAAAGTCAGTTTCGAAGATGCGACAAAACTGGCTACGGTCGAGCGCATTACGATCCTGATGGCGATTGACCGGTTATGGCAGGAACATCTTTACGAGATGGACAGCCTGCGCTACAGCATCGGCCTGCGCGGTTATGGCCAGAAGGATCCGCTGATTGAATACAAAGTCGAAGCGTTCACGATGTTTGACGAGCTCATGGTAAATGTGAAAACACAGATTTGCCGGAACGTCTTCAGCAGCGCGTCGTCTCTGTCGGCGCTTCAAAATTTCATGCGGGCAGCCCCAAAGGAAACCAGACACGACTCCACAAGCGCCTTTGGGAACCTGCCTTCCCCAAGCCACCAGCCAAACCAGCCCAATGCCAGCGATATCGTCAGCAAGGCCGCCGATGATATTTCTAAAAAGAGACAGCAGCCGACGCTCCGTACAGGCCCGAAGGTCGGGCGCAATGACCCATGCCCATGCGGCAGCGGAAAAAAATATAAGAATTGCTGCGGGAGGTAGGCGAAATGGACCGGATTGAAAGATTGATGGATTTTTGGATTATGCATGGTAGATTTTCCAAAAGTCCATCGGTTTACGAATCCAACGACTCCAGGAATCCAACCTGAAGCCTGCCGATGGGCGGTTTTTTGATGCACCCCGCCTCACGCCCCTACCGTGGACGCATCGCGCCGACGCCCTCGGGCTATCTCCATCTGGGTCATGCGCGGACGTTTTGGATGGCGCACGAGAGGGCACAGGCCCGGGCCGGCGCGCTCGTGCTGCGCAATGACAATTTGGATCGCTCGCGGTGTAAACCAAAATTTGTTCGCGCCATGATCGAGGACCTGCGCTGGTTTGGTTTTCAGTGGCGGGAAGGGCCGGACGCGGGCGGCATATTCGCGCCATACAACCAAAGTGAACGGTTTGCCGGCTATCGCGCGGCATTGGACCGATTAGTTGCCGGCGGATTTGTTTATCGCTGCAATTGCTCGCGCCGTGACGTTCAATCCGCCGCCCTCGCGCCGCATGCGCCGGATGATGATGAGCCAATCTATCCGGGAACGTGCCGGGATAAGATAATGGCAAACCCAACTGAGTACTCGTGGCGCTTTCGTGTTCCTGATGGCCAGGCCGTGATATTCACTGACAATAATTTCGGACAGCGGAACTTCATCGCGGGAAAAGACTTCGGGGACTTTATCGCGTGGCGCAATGACGGAGCGCCCGCTTACCAATTGGCGTGCGTGGTGGATGACGCGGGAATGCAAATCACTGAAGTAGTCCGGGGCGCTGACCTGCTGCTCTCGACCGCGCGGCAATTATTGCTGTATCGGGCGCTTGGCTTGAACGCGCCCGAATTTTTTCATTGTCCCTTGATGCTGGACGAAAACGGCCAAAGGCTGGCCAAGCGGAGTGAATCGTCGAGTTTGCGGGTATTGAGAGAACGCGGGGCGAAACCGGAGGCACTCTGGAAAGGATGGGACGCTGCGCCTGATGGGCCGACGTTGGCCGTGGTGAATCGCGAATAGAATGGCCGGGCCGCGTCTTGCGCGGGCGCGAAGAAGGAATCGTATCCGGCGGCGAAAAATTCACATGAATCCAAAAGCCCATCGCCGCAAACCGCGCGGCCGCTGACAAGGTGTTTCCCAAAGCCGCCGATAAAAATCGGGCTTGCGGCATGCTTTCGCCTGTTTTATATTGCAAATGATTTGCAATTAGTGAATGACAAAAAACATGGCTTTGGCATCGCGGCGGCGCTGCTCATCACCGCGTGCGGCGCGTCCTTTTGGGGCTGCGGAAGGCAGTCAAAGCCCGCGTCCGCGACGCGCGGACTGCAAATTGTCGCGGCCGAGAATTTTTGGGGGAGTTTGGTTTCCCAATTGGCCGGTCCCAATGCCCGGGTGACGAGTATCGTGTCTGATCCGAACGCCGACCCGCATGAATACTCCAGCAGCCTTGCCACGGCGCGCGCGTTTGCCGCGGCCAATTACGTGGTGGTGAATGGCGCCGGTTACGACGCCTGGAGCGGGAAATTGCTCGGCGCTGCCGCGAATCCGCGACGGAAAGTGCTCGACGTGGCCGGGTTGCTCGGCAAAAAAGCCGGCGACAATCCGCATTTTTGGTATGACCCGGATGATGTGAGCCGGGTGGTTGGGCGCATGGAGCAGGATTTGATTTCCATTGACCCTGGAAACGCCGCCGCTTACCGGCGCCGGTGCCAAACCGTTCAGGACTCGCTCGCGGAATATCAAAACCGCATTCTGTCCATCCGGAAAAAATTCAAAGGAACCAAAGTGGCCGCGACGGAGGACATTTTTTTATATTTAGGCGATGCGTGCGGCCTGGATGTGATTTCGCCGCCGGCGTTCATGCAGGCGGTCGCGGAAGGAATTGATCCGCCGGTTCAGAGTCTCATTGAGTTCCAGAACCAGATAAAAAACAAAGTGCCGGCCGTATTGGTTTACAACAGGCAGACGGTGACACCATTGACCGAAAGCATTAAAAAACTGGCCGCGCATGAAGGCATTCCGATCGTTGGCGTTACGGAGACGGTCCAACCGGCGGACGTTTCTTTTGAGAGTTGGATGGATGCTGAGGTTGCTGATCTGGAAGAGGCCCTCAACTCAAAGCGAACGAGGAAATAATCAATGGGAAAGACTCCAATCATTACTGCCAATGACGTCGCCGGGGGCTATCCGGGCAACGAAGTCTGGAGCCAAGCCAGTTTGACAATAGGACAAGGCGAGTTTGTGGGCGTACTCGGGCCCAATGGCGCGGGGAAAACGACCTTTTTTCGCATGTTGCTTGGGCTGACGAAACCATTGCGCGGAGCGTTGACGGTATTTGGCAAAGCGCCCTTGCGAGGCAATGCGGGCATCGGCTATGTGCCGCAACGACATCAAATAGACAGCGAAAATGGGATTGAAGCACTGGAATTGGTGCGCTTTGGACTGATTGGCAATCGCTGGGGCCTTGGCCGGATCAACGAGGGCCGCGAAGAAGCCCGCGCGGCGTTGCGATCGGTCGGCGGCGAAGAACTGGCGCCCCGCCCGATTGGGACGTTATCGGGCGGAGAATTGCAACGGGTGTTTCTGGCTGAAGCACTAATTGGAAAACCGGATTTGCTGTTGCTGGATGAACCGCTGGCGAACATGGATATGCGCCGCGAGGCGGAATCTGTCCACTTAATCAATCATGCCGTCCGTTCCCGCGGCATCACCGCCCTGCTCACGGCGCATAATATCAATCCGCTGCTGCCGGTGCTGGACAGCGTCATTTACGTCGCCAATGGCCGGGTCACCATGGGCAAGCCGGCGGACATTCTAACCTCCGAATCACTGAGCCGGCTTTATGAAACCCCTGTCGAGGTCGTGAGAGACTCGCGCGGGCGCATTGCCATCATTGGCACGGAAGACCCGGCGCATCACCATGAAAGGCATTAGTTTCAGTTTAAATCTTTTGAAAGACTTCCACACGATGTGGCAATTCGACTTTATGCGCCACGCGTTTGAGGCGGGCACGATTATCGCGGTTGTCGCGGGCGTCATCGGCTATTTCATCGTCCTGCGGCAGTCCTCCTTTGCGGCGCACGCGCTCTCGCACATCGGTTTTGCCGGCGCGGCCGGCGCGGTCCTCGCCGGGGTGGCCCCCCTGTTTGGATTGCTGACTTTTACAATCGGAGGCGCCATTGCCATGGCCATTCTTGGACCGCGCGCCGCGAACCGGGACGTTCAAATCGGCACGGTCCTTGCCTTCATGTTGGGCCTGGGCGTCCTGTTCATCAGTTTGTATCCCGGCTACGCGACGGAGGCGTATTCAATCCTGTTTGGCGAAATCCTGGGCATCAGCCGTTTGGACGTGCTGGTCACTCTGGGCGTGGGGGTCTTCCTCCTGCTGATCGTCATTGTTATCTATCGCCCTTTGTTGTTGAGTTGTCTGGATGAAGAAACGGCCGAGGCGCGGGGTTTGCCCGTTTTCTGGCTGGGCACGGCTTTTCTGGTGCTTGTGGCAATTGCCACGTCCATCGCTGTCCAAGTCGTTGGAGTACTGCTGATTTTTGCGCTCATGGTGACCCCGGCGGCAGTCGCCCAGCGCCTGGCGCGGCGACCGGCGCAGGGAGTCCTCATTTCGATAATCATCGCGCTCTTTGCCACCTGGTTCAGTCTTTTCCTGTCATTTTATCTGCCTTGGGGACGGGTTAGCTTTTTCATAACCACCGTCACCTTTGCGATTTATATCGCCGTGAGGATTTGGCAAAAAATTCGTCCATCGGCGGGTGGCGGCGTGAGGAGTCTCCAGCCAAAATCCGTGGACCGGCCATTGGCTCGGCGTTCGGATTGATCGGAGTTTCGTGACGACTCCCGCGGTAGGGGGCGGGATGAGGGTCTCTGGACGGCGCGGCCGGGTCTGAAAACCAAAAACTAACCGCCGTTTTTCAGCTTCCGCTGTTCAGTGAAAAAGTTCTTAAGCAAGACCCTGCATTCCAACTCGCGCAGGCCGGGCGTAATGGCGCAGTGATGGTTGAGCGTGGGAAATTGCAGCAAATTCATCGCGCTGCCCGCTGCCCCGCCTTTTGGATCGCTCGCGCCGAAAATGACCCGCGCAATCCGGGTATGAACAATGGCGCCGGCGCACATCGGGCAAGGCTCCTTGGTCACATAAAGCGAACAATCGGTCAGGCGCCAATCGCCCACTGCGTCCTGCGCCTGGGTGAGGGCCAGCATTTCGGCATGGGCTGTGGCGTCCTTGAGCATTTCGACCTGATTGAATGCGCGCCCGATAATGCGGCCCCCTCGCACAATTACAGCGCCTACCGGAGTCTCCTCCACTTCAAAAGCGCGCACCGCCTGGCGCAAGGCTTCGCCCATGAAATAATCGTCGCTGTGCAGGTCTATGACGGGTTCATCCACGCGGCGGAATTATACGGAGCCATAAACGAAAATGCAGGCTTAATTGCCGCTGTCCATTCACCGTTGGTTTGGATGGCCAGACCGGGGCGTTCCGCGCGCTCTACGCGCGGTTGCGGCGCGACGCCCCCTCCCTCCCGCATTCGGTTCATGGCCCGGGCGCATGGTTCGTTGTCTGAATGCGCGATTTCAAATCGTTGAAGCTTCCTGCAATGCGCCATTCCAGGAATCCGTCAATCCAATCCCCGGGCTTCCTCCAAAGTCCAATCATTCATTCCATCGGGATGGCAATGGCAATGCGCCGCAAAGAAGCCCCCGCGATACTTCCAAAACCACGGCCAGATTTTTTCCCGGTCCGTTTGCGGGATTTTGAGCGACTCAATTTGCGCTCGCGCAAAAAACTGAAACCGTCCCTCGTCGCACGCTTCCGGCGGCGCGGTGAGCTTTTTCTTTACCTCGAACAGGAACATGAGCCAATGCGTCCGGCCCTGGTAACCGTGCTCGCTCACCATGCCCGCCAGATGCAAATCAGACGACGAAAGCCTCACGCAAATTTCCTCTTGCGCCTCGCGGCAGGCGCACGTGTACGGCGATTCGCCGATGTCCATTTTTAATTTTCCGCCGCAAGGACTCCAAAAGCCGCGGTTAGGCTCCTGGGACCGTTCCAACAACAAAACTTCGTCGCGATCGTTAAAGCAGTAGAGCAACGTGGCGACTTTGTAGGGTAGAAGTATCGGCGAAGGATTCACGGGCTCTTTCATTCCCACAATTATGGGCGAAAGGCCGAGTTCATACCAGCCTGAGCGACGCCTGAGGTCGCATGGGGCGCGGGCGCAAATCCCTCTTGCTGTTTATCGCCAGGGGCCATACTTTTCATGGATGATTGACATTTCGGAAATTGAGCGGATGAGTTTTGTCGAACGCTTGAAAACGATGGAACAGCTCTGGCGCTCAATGGCCGCTAAGCCGGAAAAACTCGAGTCTCCCGCCTGGCACAAAACAATCGTCAAAAAGCGGCTCGCTAAAATTGAAGCCGGGGAGGGCGAATTCCTGACACTTGTCCAACTTAAGAAACGCCTTCGAAAACAGGCATGAGAAAAGTTGTTGTACTGGCCGAAGCCGCCAGCGACATCGAAGAAGCCGGAGATTTTTACAACAGGCAGGATCCCTGCATAGGCGACTATTGTGCTGATAGCCTTCTGGCCGATATCGAAAGCCTTGCCATTTATCACGGAATCCATATCCGGCAATTTGGACTTTATCGCATGCTTGCCCAACGGTTTCCTTTTGGCATCTATTATCGCGAAACGAAAACGGAAACCCAAGTCGTTGCTGTTTTGGACTTGCGTCAAGACCCCAATTGGATTCGAAGCGAACTTTCCTGGCGTGGTTAGGCCCAACCGCCATCAAGGTCTTTCCAATCATTCAGGAGATTAAATCGGCTGGAGTTGAAACGCTCCAAGGTATCTGTGACTGCCTAAATCGGCGCGGTATCCCGACCCGAAACGGCAAGAATTGGTATCCGGCCACGGTCAGAAACATTTTGAAAATTCAAGACGTATGAAAATGGAATACATCAAAAATCGTGAAGGGCGAATCATTGCAATTGTGAACGGCGAATGGTTAATGGATGGCCGTTCCCTGTTAATGGAGATGAGGATTCACCCTCAGAACCTCTGAAACACTCCAAAACCGATGGGATTTGACCGAAATTCCATTGTTGGTTATTATCTCCAAACTGTCGTGGCGACTTTGTAGGGCAAAACCATCGGCGAAATTTCGAACGGCGGTCACAGGATGTCGAGCCAATTTGCGAGGCCTTGAATGAACTTTTGGGCCCACCACCACCGCCGCTGTAACCGCCAAGGCCGCAAATCGGTTTTCACACTGTACATCAATGGCAAAAGTTGTGTGGGAATCGCAAAGATTCTGAATGTGGAAAAGAAGCAGCGTTTCGGCCCATCACGCAAATCCGAAACGACAATGAAATCCAAGGCGCATTGGCACAACACCACCGCGCGAAACGTTCTCACCAATAAATCGCTGACCGGCTGGTGCAAGATAAACGATTTTGAATCGGGCAACTATTATAGTTTGTTGTTGACAGGAAATGAACCATACATCAGCGTGCAAAATCTGATTTATCGTTTAAATCCCGGATAATTTCTATCGGACGCCGTAAAAAGCCTAAGTCATGAAGACGTTCATATTTTTCGGAGTCAGTGCGATGATACTTCTGTTGGGTTACACGGTTGGCCTTGCTCAGTCCACCAATAGCCTGTCCGATGCCGATACCGCTTGGAAAGGACTGTTGCAAGGCACTAATTGGCCCCCACCGCCAAAGGGATGGAAAACCCACAAACCAACCGAGGACCAGCTCAGGCAATATTGTCAAGAAAATATTGACTCGGCCACGGCCGCCGCCGAACACGCCAAAGCCTTTTACACGCAATTTCCCGACAGCACAAACGCAGCGACTGCGAAAACGCTGGAAAGCAAGATGTTGCGGAGGGCATACGTTTATGACCGCATTCTTCATCGCCTTAACGCCACTGTTGGAAAGTCTCTCGACATCAAGTTTACAGCGGTGGATGGCCGGAGGGTGGATTTGAGCAGCATGAAAGGCAAAGTGGTTCTCGTGGAATTTTGGGCAACCTGGTGCCCAGGATGTGTCGCTGAAATTCCGGACGTCAAGTTAACCTATGACAAATTTCACTCGAAAGGGCTTGATGTCATCGCGATCAGTTTTGACACAGATGTCAAGGCGCTGAAAAATTTCGTTCAGGCACATGACATACCCTGGCCGCAATATTTCGACGGCAAGGGTTGGGG
>JBOHXA010000561.1:0-10258 GCA_050737335.1 Limisphaerales bacterium
CACCACGCCGGTTGGGCCGATTTTCGTCAGAAAGACATTGGTTGCGACCGGGCGAGGGTCCCCATTGGTCGCCAGGAAAGAGGAAAGCATGTTCCCGGGCGGATTAACAATTGGAAAGTTTGTCGAAGCTGTCCAACCGGTTACGTAAGCGCTTCCCGCCGCATCCGCGGCGATACCATAAGCCATATCATCATTCGTGCCCCCTAGAAACGTCGAATAATAATTTGTTTGAGCAGCCGCGGGAATTGTTCCGTTGAGCGGAGGAAACTTTGTAACGAAGGCATCGAACATAAATCGGGAACCAGGGTGTTCCGTAACTCCGTTAAGATCATGCCCGCCCGGCAAATTTGCCGGTGTATTCCAGGTTGGGAAATTGAATGACGCGGTATATCCGGCAACGTACACGTTACTGCTTGTGTCAACAGCGATGGCTCTGCCAATATCATAATTTGTCCCGCCCAGGTAGGTGGAATAAACCAGAGCGCCGCCGCCGTTCGTGATTTCCGCCACAAACGCATTCGGGTTGAGAAAGAGGGTGCCGTTTGTGGATTGGAGCGAATCCTGCAGCGCATTCGGGGTGACCGGAAAATTTTTCGAATATGAAAATCCGGTGACGTAGGCGTCGTCGGATGAGTCCACCGCGATGCCGTAAGCCCCATCAGTGCTGGTTCCCCCCAGGTATGTGGAATAAATGAGATTAGATCCGCCAGCACCGAGTTCCGTCACGAAAGCATCCGCCAGATAGATGCCGGTAGGTCCCTTGCTTCCACTGATCTGGCTATGCCCCGGGATAGCGTTCAGGTGCGGAAAATTTGTAGAGTCTGTGGCGCCCGCGATAAAAGCCCGGCCGGAGCCGTCCACTGCCAGAGCGTATGCCGCATCATCGCCATTGCCGCCCAAATATGTCAAATAGACGAGATTGGTGGCCGGGTTGCCGCTAAATTCGGCTACGAATGCATCGCCCACCGACGTGCCCCCGTGATAATTCGTTTGGTAAGCGTTGAAAGTTGCGAACCCTTTCGAAACGGTTTGGCCGGCTATATAGATGTATCCGTTGGTGTCCACAGCAATTGCCCACGCCGCATCGCTGGTTGCACCCCCGAAGAAAGTCGAAAAGCCTAAAACCGGATCAATGACAACAGGCAGGGAGCGGTCGTAATCCGCGATTTGAAAAGCGACAGTCTGTGAATCGAGGATTTCGTACCCACCCGCGATTGGTTTGCGTGTACCGCCAATGGCTTGGTAAAAATGGGGCCTGGGCTGCCGAAGCTCACGATTTCCGATTTTCAAAATGAGGTCGCCCTGCGGCGTGACGGAGATGCCATCCACGCCATCGAAGCGCATTTTGATATCGTTCGGATTTGAACCGGGAGCGATTGTGAAATCGTATTCCAATTGGCGCTGGTTGCCGTGGAAGACCATGTCAATGCCCCGATAAAGTCCACTGATCTGAACATTGGCAAAGGCGGGGAGGCCGGTTTCCCAGTTAGACGGGTCGCTGCCGACGAAATAGTTGATTTTGCCGGTCATTTCGCCTCCACCTTGGATTTGCGCCCGGGCGTTTGATCCGACAAAGCGCATCTTTGCCGTGGCGGGGTGGTCACCCGATTCGCCCAGGGCCATTTGGACGCCCGAGGCGGAGATTGCAAATTGATACCCATTGCCGCTGGAAAGGAATTGAGTCTGATCCCGATTTGCCGCGAAATACAATGGAAGGTTGGCCGGGCAGATGGTTTGGGCCGCTCCGATGAACGGAAACACGACCAGTGTCAACGCGGCAAAGAAGTGGAAGACCCTGAAACAACCGCGTGTTGAAGCCTTGAAGCCGATCTTAAAACCGGGCGTTTTGACGGGCCAAAGGGCGGGCTTCGTCAAAGGCCTGCGCCGCGAATGGCCGCGCGACAAGCCATCAATCAGAGCCTCCTCGTATCGGCTCTTGCGGAAAAAACGGGTGGGCGGAGCAGTCGTCATTTTAAAATACGCGTTGGTAGCCTCCACTGAATTGAAATTGGCCGGACGAACCATTGTATTGATCATGCGTGATAGGAATGCCGTAGTCCAGACGCAATGGGCCCAGGTGCGGAATATTTAATCGCAGGCCAACGCCCCAGTCATCGTCAAAATTGCCGCTAAATGTCCAGGGACCTGCCCCGACAGAGCCGAGATCATAGAACAAGGCAAACCGCAGCCCGAAGCTGCCTTCCTTTTCGATAATAGGCAGGCTGTATTCAATGGTCCCGGCGTAATAGCTGTCGCCGCCAATGGGTTCATTGAAGACATTGGGCGCATAGGCGGGATTGACCTCGCGCGGGCCAATGTTCCGGTATTTGAAACCGCGCAAATCCCATTCACCGCCGAGGAAGTAGCGGTCATAGAAGGGCACGTCACCACCGCTGACTCCTCGTGCAGTGCCAATTTGGCCATCCACTTCGATAATATGGCCGGGGAACAGGCCCGGGAAAAACCATGCCGTTTTTGCTTCGAGTTTATAAAACGTCTGATCGCCAACGCTGAACGTGGGGTCCAGCTCAAACGTCCGGCCCCACCTCGAATAGCCCGCGGGATTGCTGCGCTTGTCATAAATGATGGAGCCTCCGAAACGGTTAAAGAAATGGTCGCCTACCTGTTGCAGAATCGCCCCGGGCACATTTGGAGGGATGGGCTGAAGCAGCGGATCGGGATTATTTCTCCAGTTGTTCCATCCGCTATTCAAACTAATCCCCACGTCTTCAGGATTGTAAAAAATGGTGCCTCGCCAGAAGTCACTGTTGAACAGGGCGCTTGTAAGGCTGATGCGCGCGCCGGTGCGGGTTTCATCGAAGACATTGTTGACGCTCTCGAAATCCCAGACCCAGCGGTACAGGTCCACTCCAAGCGACAGTTTGCGGTTCAGGAACCAGGGTTCCACAAATGACAAATCATATTCTTGGTCCTCATAGCCGAGCTGAATGTGCAAGCGCGCCTGCTCGCCGCCACCGGTGAAATATGGCGGATTGAACAAATCGAAGTTGGCCTGGGATATATCCGCGAAACCAATGAGGGCCTCGATTGAACTGTATCCGGCGCCCATGGTGAAATTGCCCGTGGGCTTTTCCTGAACGTTCACTGCCAAATCCTCGCGCCCGGCGATAGGCGGCTCAGTAGGCTCAGGCCGCAGATCAACGCTTGAAAAATAGCCCATGTTCTCGAGACGCGCCTGGCTCAGTTGCACGCGCACCATGTCGAAGACATCGCCGGGAGAAATTGCCAGTTCGCGCCGAATCACTTTGTCCTTGGTCCTGATATTGCCGCGAATGTCAATTTTTTCCACGTAAGTCTTGCGGCCTTCCTGAACATTGAATGCCAGGTCCATGGTGCCTGTTTCCACATTTGGAATCTGCTGCACGCTCAAACCATCCCCAAGCCGAACGTCAATGTATCCCTGAGCGCCGTAAAAATCCTGGATTGCGGTGCAGTTGGTATCCAGCCCCTCCGGTGTAAACACATCTCCGGTTTTCATCTTAAATGCCTTATTGAATTCCTTGAGCCTGGCCCATTTGGCATAGGCCGCGCCATATTTGGGTCTAGGCTCAGGACCCGGATTATAGCCGGCTTTCAACGCCGCCGCGGGGAGCAAAGTGACGCCAGTCAATGTAACGGCGCCGACGCGGTATTGGCGGCCCTCATACACGTAAAATAGAATGTCCATCGTGCTGGGCGTGGGATGTTCGAACCGCACGTCCTTGATTTCAAAGTCCAGGTAACCGTGGTCGCGATAAAAATCCGCCAGAGCGTCTTTGTCGTCTTCAAACTGGTCTTCCTTGTACAAATCACTGCCGGTGAGCCATGAGAACATCCAGTGCTGGCGGGTCTTGATTTGGTGGCGCAATTTCCATTGGGAAAAGTCGCGCGCGCCGATGAATCTGATGTGTGTGATTTTCATCTTGTGCCCCTCGCTAATCTCGAATGTCGCCACGCCGGTGCCGGCTGCTTCGTCAATGTCCGGAACATAACGAACGGTGGTGCCGGGAAAACCTTCTTTTTCGTAATAGTCCATTATCGCCTGGCAGTCCATGAATAGCTTTTCTTCATCCAGCGGCTGGCCAACTTTGACGGTAATTTTTTTGCGGATTTTTCGAGTGCGGATTTTTTTATTTCCGACGATTTTAATTTCGGTCAGCCGCGGCTTGGGCTGGACGACGTACGTCAAATTGACGCCGCCGTCGGGGGCCTGGTCCACCGCCAGCCGGATGTTGTAAAACTGGCCGGTGGCATACAGGGTATGGATGTCATTTTCGGTCGCGGCTGGAAGGTAGGTATCGCCGGCTTTGAGTTCGATATGGGAACGGACGAATTGTTCGCTGACAGTGGCAGGACCAATGTATTGGATATTGACCTTATCAATTCTTGGGCCGAGCGGCTCTTGCGACCGTGCGCCCAAAGCGCAGGCGAGCAACAGACAAATTGTAAGAAGACGAAGACAAAATTTCATCGGCTGCTATCTGGGCATGTCTTCGTCGCTCACTTTGGCTGCGCTCTCAAATCGCGTATATGGTTTTAGAAAGGTCAAATTAACGTCGCCTGTCGGGCCATTGCGCTGTTTGGCAATCAACAAGTTCACAGGCACACCGTCGCCCTCATCCGGCGCATCTTCGTCATCGCCTGCGTTGGGTTTGTATAACAACCCGACCAGGTCGGCGTCCTGTTCAATCGCGCCCGACTCGCGCAAGTCGCTCAAGCGCGGTTTGCGGCTTTTGTCTTTTTCGAGTTCGCGATTGAGCTGCGAGAGCACGATGACCGGCACTTTTAATTCCTTTGCAAGCGCCTTGATCCCGCTGGAGATGTCGGCTATTTCCTGCTGACGGTTGTCCTGCGAACGGCGACCAGTAGAGTGGAGAAGCTGCAAATAATCAACCACAAAAAGTTTGATTCCATGATGCTGTGACAGTCGCCGCGCCCTGGCCCGTAATTGAAGGATGGAGAGGCCAGCCGTGTCGTCTATAAACAATTTGGAGTTGGCCAGTTTTCCGGCCGCGTTGGTGAGTTTGGGGAAATCGGCCTCGCTCATGAATCCATCACGAATCGAGCGCAAGTTCACCCGCGCGAGCGAGCACATCATCCGCAAAATGAGAGATTCAGCCGACATTTCCAGGCTAAACACAGCCACAGGCAGCTTTTCCTCGATCGCGACATGCTCGACGATATTCATGGCCAGCGACGTCTTTCCCATGCTTGGCCGGGCGGCGATGACGATCATTTCGGCCGGGTGCAATCCGTCGGTCATTCGATCCATGTCCGGGAAGCCCGTGCCAACGCCTGAAAGGGAACCTTTGCGATTAAAAAAATTCTCGATCGTGCCGATGGCTTTGCCGACCAGTTCCTTCGTCGTGAGCACATCACCCTGAACACGGGATTCTGAAATCCGCAATACGTCCCGCTCCACTTCATCCAGAAGAGTGTCCACTTCGCCCTCATAATCATAGACGCGCCCGACAACATCGGTGCATACCGAGATCATCCGGCGAAGCAGAAATTTTTCGCGGACACTGTCTAAATAGTACGACAGGTTGGCGGCGCTGGGGACGGAATCCTGTAATTGTGACAGGTAAGGAATGCCGCCGATCTGGTCGAGGAATCCCTTGTCTTTGAGCCTTTGCTGCAGCGTGATGAGGTCAATGGCCTCGCGCGCGTCAAACATGGTCGCGAGCGTTTCGTAAATGGTTTGGTGGCGCAAATCGTAGAATGATTCCTTGCCGTTGTCCTTCAATTTCTCGATGCATTCGCCCATGCAATCGTTGGGCGAAAGCAAAATGCAGCCCAGGACCCCTCGTTCCATTTCCGCGGAGTGGGGCGGAAGCCGATCCACCGAGTGGGCCTCTGTTGAATTTTTTTGGCGTTTGGTTCGCTTTAAATCAACACCGTTGCCGGCGCCGTTGGGAATGGTTTCGAGCATGACGTCATAAGACTCGGTCCGAAAATTTGGTTCAAGGCAAAGTTGTAAATTCTTTTCGCAAATTGTTCACGGGTTATTCATGCCCCCGCTTGCAATGGCCTCAAATCTGCATTTCATCTTTGTTTCATCTGTGGCTAAATAATATCCATGCGCATTCTCATAGCAACGGTCACGGCCGGCGCCGGGCACAACGCCGCGGCCGCGGCTCTGGAAGAGGCCTGGCGCGCATTGCGGCCTGGGGACGCCGTTGAACGCGTGGATCTTCTTCGGTTTTTTTCGCCGCTCTACAAAAAGATTTACTCGGACGGCTACGTGAAATTTGTGGAGCGCGCCCCGGAGCTTTGGGGAATGCTGTTCAGCAAAACGGACAATCCGAAGCTTTTGAGACGATTCAGCAGGTGGTCGCGCGCCTTCCCGGGCGCATCGCGCAATAAATTCAAAAAACATTTGATGGAGTTCCGCCCCGACGCCGTTCTCTGCACTCATTTTCTGCCGTATGAATTGCTCGGCTTGTTGCGAAAAAAAACGGTAAAACGCCCCAATCCTTTGTGGCGACCGTTGTCACAGATTTTGAGGCGCATGCGCTTTGGATGGACTCGTGTGTGGACCTGTATAGCGTGGCGGCGGAGGAAACAAAGGCGCGCCTGGTGGCCCGGCGCGTGCCACCGAAACGTGTCGTTGTGACAGGCATTCCCATTTCCGCGAAATTTTCATCCAAGCCCAATCCTAAAGCAGTGCGCAAAGCCTATGGCCTGCCGGACGATCTTCGGGTGATGCTGGTCCTTGGAGGCGGGTTCGGCATGGGCCCGGTCGCGCAAATCCTGGCTGACTCGACAAAGCCGCAGGACAATTTCAAACGGTCGTAGTGGCCGGACGCAATGAAAAATTGCGGCGCGCCTTGGCGGCCCGAGACCATAAACACCCGACGAATGTCCTGGGCTTTTCCACAAATATGCACGAATTGATGGCTGTGGCCGACCTCATCATTACCAAGCCCGGTGGACTGACGGCCTCCGAGGCGCTGGCAATGGGCAAGCCGCTGTTCATTTTAAATCCCATTCCCGGCCAGGAAACAGCAAACAGCGATTTTCTCCTGGAACATGGCGCCGCCTCGAAAGCCAACCGTCTCGAAGATTTACCGTTCAGGGTCGAGCAACTGACCGGTTCAAAAAAGCTTTCCGATATGGCCAGGGCTGCGCGGGAATTGGGTCGCCCCCCAAGCTGCGCAGGCCATCTGCGGCGAAGTGTTGCGTCGCGCCAATTCCCGAAAGTTGGTTGTCACCCCAGCCGCTCTTGCCATTTGAATTTCGGCGCCAAATCCGTGTAACGCAAAATTCGGTCGCAGATTAATCTATTGAGCCTAATTCTGCCCGCTCTCGGTGGTCACCGGTTTATGCCCGCCTTGGAGGGCGGCCATGACGGCGTGCCACGAGAGAATGGCGCATTTCACGCGGGCGGGATATTTATGGACACCGGCGAAGACCGCCAGTTTGCCGACGTCTCCGGGAACCTTGCCGCTGGTGACCATTTCATGGACCCGGCTGAACATTGTTTCGACGTCTGATTTCGTTTTGCCTTTCGCAAATTCCGTCAGCAGGGAAGCCGATGCCTTGGAAATGCAACAACCCGAACCGACGAAGCTGATGTCCGAGATTCTGTCGCCGTCCATGGCGAGAAACAATTTAAGTTGGTCCCCGCAGAGCGGATTGTGGCCCTGGGCTGAACAGCTCGGCCGCGCCATTTCGTGAAAATTACGCGGCTTCTTGCAATGATCCAGGATGACCTGCTGATAAAGGTCATTAATGTCGTCAAACATAGATTTGAATCCAGAGCGGCCCGCGGGCGACGACGCCGCTGGCACCGCCGCGCACGTGCGCGCCCTCCCGGCTATGACAAATTAGCGCAAATGCCGGAAACCTTCGAGGCTGCGCCAGACGAGTCTATCCAATTCCTGGCGCACGGGCGCGCAGCGAACGCGCTCGACGATTTCGCCGGCAAATGCGTGAATCAATATCCGGCGCGCAACCGGCTCGGGAATGCCCCGGGAGCGCAGATAAAAAATGCTTTCCTTGTTTAATTGGCCCACCGTCGCCCCGTGCGTGCATTTGACGTCATCGGCGTAGATTTCCAGTTGAGGTTTGGTGTCCACCGTGGCGTCGTCGGAGAGCAGGAGATTTTTGTTTGTCTGCTTGGCGTCGGTTTTCTGGGCCGAGGGATGAACATAAATTCGCCCGTGAAAAACCCCCTTTGATTTGTCGTCCAGAATGCCGTTAAAATATTCATGGCTGGCGCAATGCGACTCGGCATGCTCCACAATCATGTGATGATCGGCCAATTGCTCATCGCGCATGAGGTAAAGGCCGTTCAAAACGCATTCCAGGCCTTCACCCGCGAGTTTAACGCGGATGTTATTGCGTGAAATTCTTGAGCCGAGGGCAAACGAATGAACCTTCACATTGCTGGCGCGGCTAAATTCGCCGGCAATGGTGGCCATATGGAACGCGTTCGCCGTTTCGTCCTGTAATTTTACGTGCTCTACCACCGCGTTTTGGCCGGCTACCATTTCAGTGACGACATTGGTGAACGATGCCGCAACGCCGGTGCTCAAATAGCTTTCGACGATCGTCGCCCTGCTCCCGGCGCCAACGATGATGAGATTGCGGGGCTGGATGGTTTCGCCATTTTGTTTGGAGGATGAGATATAAATCAATTGAATGGGATCGGCAATTTCGACGCCGTCGGGCACCGAAATGAACGCCCCGTCAGTGAAAAATGCCTGATTGAGCGCGGCAAAGACGTTATCCGATGTTTTAACGTATCTGGCCAGATGCTTTTCGATAAGAGCGGAGTCAACCGCCAAAGCGCCGGACAGGCTTTCGGCCGCCGCGCCGCCCGGAAACGCCTGAAGCCGGGATAGTTTTGGCTGGAAAAATCCGTTCACGAAAACGAGCCGGCAACCGCGCACGCTTTCGAAGGCCGCATGGGCCAAAAGATTGCTTTCCGCGCCGTTCACCGCCACCGACGGGGCGGAGCGAAAAGGCAAAGCCGCAATGGGGGCAACATTAGTAAAACGCCAGTCTTCGTCATGGAGCGTTGGAAATCCAATCTCGGCAAACCTGGAGATGCCTGAATTGCGCAAGCTCGAAAGCCATTTGGGCTGGCTCGCGGCGTTCACCCGGCGGAATTCCTCAACAAGGGCTGATTCACTCGAATTTTTGGTCTGGCTCATCGTTTCCATTTCAAACAGAATGGTAATGTTTTCATGCAACGCGCTGATGCGCAAATGAAATTTTTGGTCACTTTGGTCAACGCCCTTAAAGCGCGAGATTTATTGGTACTTTATATGCCCGGGTTCCGTGAATGGCTGATATTCCAGGATCAATGCCCATGCTCTATCGGGCTATTTTAAACATGGCGGAAACTCCCAATGCGGCGGCGATTTCTGACGACTTTGAATTTGCGGCCCTCTCCGTTGCGGATAATTATCGCAAGGCGTTGGTGCGCGAGTTTTCGGCCTATTTAACGGGGAATGTTCTGGAAGTCGGCGCGGGCATCGGCCAAATCACGGAGGCCCTCATCGGAAAAAGCGACATCAAGCGGTTTGTTTCCATCGAGCCGCACTCAAACTTTTACACTCAATTGCTCGAAAAATTTCCGGCACATGCCATTGTGCGGGGTACCATCGAAGACTTCAAACAAGATGGCGACTGGGACGCAGTGGTCAGCATTAACGTCCTGGAACATATCAAGGACGATGAGCGCGAGTTAAAGAATTATCATAATCAGCTCATTCGAAATTCCGGCATTCTTTGCCTTTTCGTTCCCGCGCGTATGGAGATTTATGGCCAGATTGACAATGATTTCGGACATTTCAGACGCTACGTCAGGCCCCAACTGAGGCGGAAACTCCAATTCGCCGGTTTTGAACCGGTCCGCCTGCGTTATTACAATATAGCCGGGTATTTCGCGTGGTGGCTGAACTTTTGCCTTCTCAAAAAACGGCGCTTTAATGCAAGCTCGGTCCGCTTTTTTGATCGGGTCATCTTCCCGATTGTTCACGGATTTGAATCTCGTATTTGTCCGCCTTTGGTCGGACAAAGCCTCCTTGCGATTGCGCGCGCAAAGTGAAAGTTACATGCGGTTCCACCAGACGGAGGTCGGCTTCGAGACTTCAAACCGCACGCGGCGTCCCGGGCTTTCGAGGGTGTACATTTCGTAGCTCATGGGCTGCACGCGGAAATGACCCGCCGTGACACGACGCAGTCGGTGGTTGAATATCCAGACCGGTTTCAAGCGCCGGACCCAGCCCGGCGCCATGGCCAGTGT
>JBOHXA010000562.1:0-17314 GCA_050737335.1 Limisphaerales bacterium
GTATAGAGCGGCTTCTTGAGCCGGATGATGAGAGTTCGTTTATCCGGGGCGCTCAATCCGCTGACATGATTGGTTTTGCCCGCGATAAATTCCGGGGCGCCTTCGATGTCGGTAAAAAAGCTTTGGCCGTAAGAGTCCGTGGCGGGATTGAGGATGCGTTCGAAGGAAAAGATATAATCCTGGGCTTCGACTTCACGGCCATTGGCAAACTTCACACCCGGTTTAAGATGAAACGTATAAGTTTTTCCGTCAGGCGAAATGTTCCAATCGCTGGCCTGGCCGGGAACAAGCTTTACTCCATTGTCATACTCAAGAAGACCGCGAAACATGAGCCTTACAATGGGGATGCTATCCAAATCGTACGCGATTGCCGGGTCCAACGAGCGGAAATCAGACGACATCGCTAGACGCAATGTCCCGCCCCGTACCGGCTTCATGTGCGACCTGGTCGCCGCATCGGCTGAAATCACCAACATCCAGGACAAAAGCACAAGCAATCCTCGAATCAGGCATGAGGCCCGGCACCAGCGGCGCACCGCGCCCTCACCGCCCCTGCACCGGGCGGAACAGTTCGCAATGCCCGACCAAACGCACGGTTCATGGACAGCTTGTGCAAACAGAAATTTCATCGCGTCTGGTGCGGATTCAACACTTCCTGCATCCCCTGCCCCAGGAGATTGAAGGCCAGCACAGTCAGGACAATGGCCGCGCCGGGGGCAATGACAATTAGTGGCGCGGCAATAAAATAATCCTGGCCGTCGGCAATCATGGACCCCCACGAGGGCGCGGGCGGCGGCACTCCTATTCCCAGGTAACCCAGTCCCGCTTCGAGGATGATGGTGTTGGCCGTCGTCATGGCCGCCAGGACGATGACCGTCGGCAACACGTTGGGCAACAAATGAAGGAAAATAACCCGGAAATCAGACGCGCCCAGGGCGCGTGATGCATGGACAAATTCACGTTCCTTGATGGACAATACCTGACCGCGAATCACACGGACCATCGGCGGCCAACAAACAAAACCAATAATCAGAAATATGCTCACCATCCCCCGTTTCAGTTGGACATCCAGAAAAGACCAATGCAGCCAGGCCGGGTGCAGGTGAATTATTTTACCGTCCATCAACCCGGCCAATGCGATCGCCAGCAGGATGGACGGAATGCTCAGGTTCATGTCCGTGAATCGCATCAGCCCCATATCCAATTTCCCGCCATAAAAACCGGACAACAAACCAATCGTCACGCCGATGACCACGGCCGTGACCATCGCCGCGGCCCCTACCGGCAGCGAAACGCGCGTGCCATAAATAACGCGCGAAAGCACATCACGCCCAAGATTATCGGTGCCCAGCACGTATTTTCGGTCTGGCGGCAGCGGCATGCCGTAGGCATCGAGCCCGTTTTGGTTCTGAAGAATCGGCTCCTGGAGAATGTGCCAGCGCGTGAGCGAGGGCGCCAGGAGCGCCAGCAGGATCAGGAGAACGACAACACCGCCGCCGGTTTGCACCAGGCGATGACGAAAAAGCAACGCGCCGGTGGTTTGCAAATCTGCGCTCGCGAAATCGGTTGCGGGAGGGCTGTTTGTCAGGACGGTATCGGTCATCAATCGCAACGCTATCGAGCAACCGGCGCGCGAGGAAATTAAAAACGAAAAAGAAAAAAGGGAAAGGGAAAAATTCTTGCGGAGCTTCGACCGGCTATTGCTTTGGCGAAGGAGGATCCGTTTCGCCTCCAGCCAGCCATTGACGTCTCGTGGCGCAATCAGGACAGCTCGCTACGGCGTCAACGTTTCCAAAACCTTCTCCGCCGCCGCTCGCGGACTCTCCGCCGCGTATATGGGCCGTCCGATGACCAGCCAATTGGCCCCTGCTGCCAACGCTTCGCGCGGAGTCAGGGTGCGCTTTTGGTCATCCGCCTTTTCCGCCCCGGTGCGAATGCCCGGAACAATCAATTGCACCTGGGCCGGCAGACTTTTCCGCAACGCCGCTATTTCCAGCGGCGAACATACCAGCCCGCGGAGTCCGGCCTTGACTGCCACGGTTGCCAGCCTGCGCACCTGATATTCCACATTCACATCCATACCCACTTCCCGCAAGGCCCACGCGTCCAGGCTCGTCAGGACGGTCACCGCCAAAACAAGCGGCGGGATCCGGCCCATTTTATAGGCTGTTTCTTCGGCGGCTTTCTCCGCCGCTTTCAGCATCTCGGCGCCGCCCCCGGCGTGTACGGTCAACATTTGCACGTCCAGCCGCACCGCCGCGGCGACCGCCCGGGCGACGGTGTTGGGAATATCGTGAAACTTTAAGTCCAAAAAAACCAGGGCGCCGCGCTCGCGGATTCGTTTTACAATGTCCGGGCCGAACGTCGTAAACAATTCGCTCCCGATTTTGAATCCGCCGCAAACCGGGGCGAGCTGCGCCACCAGTTCCAGCGCCGCCTCCGCCTCGGGAACGTCCAGAGCGACAATGATGGGGTTGCGCATAAAACCAATCTAAGACAAAATCACCGCTTGCGACAAGCCTGTCGAATTCGAATATATCTCTTTCTGTTGATTTCCTCTTTCTGTTTGGCCGCTCGCCCGGTCCTCGCAATCGCGCCGGTCACGTTGACCGTTTCCAATGCCGCCGGCTTTGCAATTCCCGGGGATTTTATCGGCCTGAGTTTCGAGATTTCCGTTGTTTCCAAATTTGGCAACAAGATTCCCCGCGTGAAACCCTTTTACCTTTTTTCTCCAACAAATCAATCCCTGATCGCCATTTTTAAAAACCTCGGTATCAAAAACCTGCGCGTTGGCGGAGGCACCGTGGATAACCCGCGCAAACCCGCTCCAGGCCCGGCCGACGTTGACCAACTCTTTGCCTTTGCCAAAGCCGCCGGTATCAGGGTGATCTTTTCATTCCGATTGCTCAATGGAAATCCGACGAACGCCCCGCCCATCGCCGCTTATATCTGGCGCCGTTATCGTCCCGAACTCGACAGCTTCGCCATCGGCAACGAACCGGATTGGCGCTCATACCACAAGTCCGACCCTGGAATTACTAATTATCCGTCCTATCTGGCCGACTGGCGCGATTTTGCCAACGCCATCCTCGCAGCCGTGCCAAACGCGCGCTTTGACGGTCCTGATACCGGCTCGGATTATCCCGTGGACCACGCGGCAGACACCGATTATGAATCCGAATCCTGGACCCAACGGTTTGCCGATAACGAAAAAAATGCCGGGTTCATCAATGCGATTTTACAACACGACTACGTTGGCCAGCTTGCCAAAGGCATTTCCGCGCCGGCGGCCATTGACGCCATGCTCTCGCGGGCGTGGGTCACCGTCGAGTATCCAGCCCTTTACCAGCATGTTCTCGCGCCGGTTGCCGCCGACGGCCTGCGTTTTCGCATGACCGAAGCCAACGATCGAATCGGCGGCGTGGATGGCGCAAGCAATGCCTTCGCCTCCGCGCTTTGGACACTGGATTATCTGCACTGGTGGGCCGCACACGGCTGCGCGGGCGTGAATTTCCACAACAACGAATGGTTGAAAACAGACACTATCTTTTTAGATGCGAAGGGCCATTACCATCTCAATCCAAAGGCCTATGGCATCAAAGCCTTTGATTTGGGAAGCTGCGGACGGGTCGCCCCGGTGGCCATTTCCAACCCTGCTGAAATTAATTTGACCGCCTATGCGGTCCGGAGCCTCGCGCATTTGTTCGTCACCATCATTAACAAAGAACACGATGCCGGGGCGCGCCGCGCGCGGACAACGATCGCGCCCGGCGGGGGTTGGAATCGCGCGGAGGTCCTTTACCTCAAAGGCCGGCCTGATGGAAAAACAGGAATTACGCTCGGAGGCGCTCCCATCGGCGATGATGGAAGCTGGAACGGCGCATGGAAACATTTAAAGACCGGCAAGGACGGGAAATGGATTGTAAGCGTGCCGGCCTCTTCAGCAGCCATCGTTCGTTTCTTTCTTTAAAAACTGCGCTTGCAACCCGACACCAATTTTGTTTGTCTGGACGCGAATATGAATCTAAAAGTTTTTTCGGCATTTTCTGCGCTCGGCATCGTCATCGTCACCGCGGGTTGTGTCAGTACGGTCAGCGATACTCACACAGCGGGTATTTATATGCCTGATAGCGTGGTCGGCCGTTATCAGCGGCCATTCGGTGACGTTTATAACGCGGCGCTCCAGGTCATGACGCGGGACGGTGTCTTGCTCGAGGAATATCTTCCCCATGATACGACAAACGAGGTCAAGTCCCTGGAGGGCAAAGTCAACGGGGAAAAAATTTATATGCGGGTGGAATCGGTTGATCCCCAAATCACCCAGGTCACTGTCCAGGCCCGCACAACCATGGGCGGCGACACGCAGGAAGCCCACGAATTGGACAAGGAAATCGCCCTCCAACTTTCCCATCAATAATATCGGTTGCCCTTTAATCCGATGTTTTGCTCGTAAACGCCCAGGGTTTTCTCAGGCGTTGTTTCCAATGCTTTGAATTCCAGCTTCAATCGGGCCAGCCGGTTCCGGGCAACTTCGGCCACGCCGAAGTCGGGAAATCGTTCGATGATCCGTTCCAGGGTCGCGCGGACCGTTTCGTAATCGGCGCCGACGCGGACCTGCAAATCGGCCAAAAGGTTTAGCCAACGCGCCGCGCGTTTGTACGGATGGTTTGGCTCGGCGATCATCTGCTCCAATTCAATGGTTGCCAAATCCAATCGCTTGAAGTGTATGGCATAAATCACCGCTAACTTCTCCCGCGCTTCGGTGTCATCGGGATGCTCCTCAAGATGTTTTACATAAGACGCCGCCAGTTCCGCCGGCGGTGTTTCCGCGGGAACCAGATGCGCTGATGATTCCAGCAACCCCATGTTTTTGACGCCTTCCGGAACAAAAATCGGACGGCGATCATGGCCGGCCAACAATTGCCGTTTCGTTCCATCCAGATGCGCGATGCGTTGCCGGGCCGCCAGGGCCAGTTCCGTGTCGGGATATTTCTCGATAATCCGCTCCAGGGCCACGCGGGCCGAATCACCGTCCTGCGCAAATTTCAGGTGCCAGTCGGCGATTTGCGCCAGCGCCGCCGCAACCTGTTTGGGCGGCGCTTTGGTCCATTCACAAAAATGGTTCAAGGTCATTTCAGCCGACGCCAGATCCTTCAAATCCTCCGCTTGAATGTGCGCCAGCATCATCGTCCCTTCGCAATCGTTTGGAAATTTTGCCAGTTGCTCCCGAATGGCCATTACCGCTTCGAGAGGCTTGTTCCGTTTTCGTTTGGACAGCGCCGCTGAGTATTGCGGTTTAGGCTCCGGCGGAGTATCCCCGCCGTCGAAGAGTGACGCCAAGGGTTTGGCCATCAGGTCCGTGATACTGCCCGTCCAAAGTATTGCGACAGTGCCGCTGCAAAGCACTGTGAGTATCAGGCAAAAAAGCGCTTCGCCGCCGCCATGCTTAAAGCCCGGGACGGCCACCTTCCAAATCACCAAAAGCACAGGCGCAGTCACCGCCCATTTCAAAATCAACACCGGGCGGTCAGTGCTCTGCTCATAAGCGAACCAGAATAATGCCCCCGCTCCGCCAAGGCATATCACCAGGGAAATGATGTCAAGAACCCGGGACATAAACCGATTCAATTCAAGCTCACGCTGATCGCGCCGGAACTCAAGTCAAAACACGTCGTTCCCGGCGTGTTTCATTAGACAGTCCCGGGCCGATTTTAGCACGGAAATTGAAAAGCTCGTCGCCGGCGCGCTTCGAGACGCGCAAAGCGCATGCAACGAATGGGATTCACCGGGAAAATGCGATTTTTTACCGGCTAATTCGATGAGTTTTCCAAGTAAATACGGCCGCCAAGGGGCGCTTCGTCATTCACGTTCAACGATTCATTTCAAAGCCTCAACGAACCCTTCCGCCATGGCGATGGCCTTGCGCATGGCCATGGATTTGTTCACCGTTTCCTGGTGCTCGTTTTCAGGGATGGAGTCGTTGACCCAGCCGCCCCCGGCCTGGACGTACGCTTTGCCATCCTTGATCAGGGCCGTTCGAATCGTGATGCATGTATCCAGATTCCCGTTGAATGAGAAATAGCCGACGCAGCCGGCATAGGGGCCGCGCGCGGTCTGTTCAAGTTCGGAAATGATTTGCATTGCGCGAATTTTCGGCGCGCCGCTAACGGTACCGGCTGGAAAAGTGGCGCGCATCAAATCATACACGGTTTTCCCGGCGGAGAGTCTTCCTTCAACCTGCGTGACAATGTGCATGACATGGCTGTAGCGCTCGATTGACATCAATTCTTTCACCTGCACGCTCCCAAAGTCGCAGACGCGGCCAATGTCATTGCGCGCCAGGTCCACCAGCATCACGTGTTCGGCGCGTTCCTTGGGATCGGCTAACAGCTCCTTTTCCAGCGCAACGTCTTCATCTGGATTCTTTCCGCGCCGGCGCGTCCCGGCGATCGGCCGGATTTCGACTTTCCTGTCTTCGCAGCGCACGTGGATTTCAGGCGATGCGCCCACCAGCGAAAAACCCTCCAGTTCCAGGAGGAACATATACGGCGATGGATTGATATGCCGGGCCGCGCGGTAAACGTCCAACGGCGCCGCCGTTATCGGTGTGGAAAAACGTTGAGAGCCAACCACCTGGATGATGTCGCCCCCGATAATATTCTTTTTCGCCGCTTCGACATTCGCGAAAAATTTTTCCTTTGATTGGTTGGATTCAAATGCCAGGGCGGAGGCCGTGACGACGCTTACAGCCTTCGTTTCGCCTGGTTGCTCCAGCAGCGAAACCAGCCGGTCAATTTCACTCGTTGCGTCTTCGTATGCCTCCTCCGGGCTGGCCGCGTCCTCCAAAACCGCGTTCACAAGGATGGTGATTGTCCGCGCCACGTGATCAAAAATCAATAACTGGTCGGCGATGAGAAAATATATCACGGGCGTTTTTAAATCATCCTGCGGCGGGCGCGGCACCACCGCTTCGATGTCGTGGATGAATTCATATCCGATCAGACCCACGGCCCCGCCCGTAAACCGGGGAAGTCCAGGAACACTGACCGGACGGTATCGGTTCATGACGCGGGCTACCACCTCAAGGCCGTCCCGCACCGCCTGCGCGCCTTGCTTTCCTACGTTATAGGTTTCGGCAAGCTTTCCGTTTTCCAGCACTTCGACGCGGTTACCGTCTTGCCGGATGACCCCGCGCGGGTTGCAGCCGACAAAGGAATAGCGCCCGATATGTTCGCCGCCGACAACTGATTCGAATAAAAACGATTCCCCTTGCCCTCGAATCTTCCGGTAGGCGGACAATGGCGTTTCAAAATCCGCAAGGATGTGACGCGTAACCGGGATTAAGTTACCCCGTTGCGCCAGCTTCACAAACTCATCAGCCGTCGGCCAATACATGGTCTGCCAGACTACCGCTAAAAACGTTGCACGGTCAAGAAACTTACTTATGCTACCCGGTCGGAAAAATTAGATATTGCCGTGGCGCAAATAGGGCCTATAATCCGTTTTCTATGGACATATCAAATCTTACACTGGCCCAACTTAAACAAGCGGCCAACATCAAAGAACAAATCATTGAACTCGAAAGCGATCTCCATTCCATTCTCGGCGGCGCTCGCCATGTGGAAAATGCGCGGTCGCCGGCCTCGCTTCGCGCGCGCAAAAATCGCATGAGCGCTGCGGGCCGCGCCAGGATTATCGCCGCGCAAAAAGCCCGCTGGGCCAAATATAAAACCGGCGGGCGTGGCAAGGCAAAAACCGCCAGGACAAGAACCCTCAGCGCCTCCGCCCGGGCGAAGATTGCCGCCGCAGCAAGGGCGCGCTGGGCAAGGGCCAAGGCCAAAGGCAGGAACTCGCTGTAGTTCAGCGGGCGGCGGACAGACCCGCGCGCGGGCAAACGGACCTGCTCGACAGCCGCGACATCGAGGATGGCGGTTCCTGTGTCCCGCCTTTCCGCCGCAAATATCCAGCCGGATTTCCCGGGCGCCCGCCACGCCGGTGAAAGGCTATGGTAGCCGCGCCGGCGCTGTTACAATACCCCAAAAGCCCTAAACTGCGATGGGTTCATGTCCCGCGATTATGTTAAGGTTGAACGACCTATAACCGTTGTATGAGTTGCTGGTGGCTGGCTCGTCTCACAGGCAATATCCATAGTCCTCTAATAGCGGGCCGCGCGACTGAGCTAATTGTAAGCAACTATTAACATTTTGCCGTGCAGCCAAAAAATGGCTCGCGAAATTCCCTCTTCATTGTTCCTTGCGAGAGCGAAATTAGAAAGGATCGTCCCCTCGCTTGATAGGTGGGCGCGATGCCGGGTATGGCCGATCCCGTTTCCCGATGCTTGATGTTGGACTGGCTTTCGCGTTTCATGGCGTGGGTGAAACGTATTTTTTTCGTCTCCGGCACGGACACAGCCGTGGGCAAAACGGTCTTGACGGTCTTAATGACACGCTATCTGAGGTCGCGCGGCATTAATGCCGCGGCTTTGAAACCGATTTGCTCAGGCGGCCGCGCGGATGCGCGAGCGATGGCGCGCGCGAACGATGGCCTGCTGTCGCTGAACCAGATCAATCCCTGGCGCTTTAAGAGGCCAATCGCCCCCGCGCTGGCCGCGCGGCTTGAAGGGATATGCCTCAACTTGCCGACGGTTGCGGCGCGCGCCAAGGCCATACAAAGACGATTCGACATTCTTTTCATTGAAGGAGCCGGCGGACTATTGAGTCCGCTTGGCCGGAATTTCAATTCGCGCGATTTGATTGCGCGCCTTGATGCCGTGCCGATTATCGCCGCGCCAAACCGCCTGGGAGTGGTAAATCATGTTCTGCTGACACTTGAAGCGCTGCCCTTGAAGTTTAGGGCGCGGGCGCGCGTGGTCTTGCTCTCCTTCGGCAAAGCGGATGCGTCGAGGAACTCAAATCAGAATTTGATCGCGGAGTTTTTTGATCGCAAACGAATTTTTAGCGCGGCGGACCCTGATTTCGCCGCGGCCCTCTTTGAGCCTCTCCTTTAATGTTACTTCGACAATTCGAAAGAAACGATCGGACCAAAAGCCTTGACGTCCTCATCGTTCTCTTTGTTTGTCTGGCAACTTTTAACGCGATGGCCCAACGGATGGCTTGGGGCATCAACGCGATCACGCTTCGGCCCGCTTATTCGAATACTCCGGATTTGGCCCTCGTTTTGACGAACCGGGCAAATACCGTTTCGCTGGACCGATTTTATCGAGTGGGCGGCACGGGTGCGGCCCGCGCGCAAACTGAATGCCGTTTGGCCTGTGATTCTAACAGTCTTATTGTGGTTTTTCGTTGTTCGGAACCTGACCTCTCTTTCCCACAGACCAACCGAAATGCAAATTGGTATTCCCTGTTGACCACGCCTTTCGACCAGGATTCTTCATTTCCGGACAAGGTGGACTTGTTCATTCGGCCTGATATGCGAGGGCCGGTTTTTTATCAATTCACCGCCACCCTGGCAGGACTGAAGTTCGGATGCCAGCGGCAAACCCGTTTCGCCATCGAGGACGCCGAAGAAGCGCCGGGACGCCACCCCGTTCTCAAGGTGAATGCTTTTGCAGCCACAGTTGCCGCTGGAACCAATGAATGGACTGTTTTCATCCGCATTCCCTGGAAGACACTTGGCGGGCGCCCCCGTCAGTGCTTCGGTTTGCTGCCAATGCGCACGCGCTGGCGGGATGGAGAGATCAGCAGCCCCGTCGCATTTGATTTTACCGAACGACCGCCCCTGGACTTGTTTATTGAGACACATTTTGCAAACGCACCCGGCAACCCATCCCGCCTCTCAAGCCCGGCGCGTTCCCCTGATGTTACCCAACAGACCGGACGCGCGTTCCAATCCTTGGCCAGCGCGCATCCTGAGGAGGCAATTCTGTGCCGATTGCCCTCTGGGGTCCCCCGCTGGCAAAGGCCGGCATTGCTCACCTATCCCGGCGCCAGGACCCTCCAGGCCATATGGCAAATGGAGCAGTCTTTGGATGAACCTACCCGGGCAGACAATTTTGCCACGCGGCTTTGGTTGACGCAGCGATGGACTGACGTATTGACCCTGGAAGGGTTCAACTTTCGGTTGGGTAGAGGTTCGATTGTGACCCGGGATTTATCGCCATATCAAATCCGGCGCCGGGTGAATTTTGCGCTGCTAAAAGGCCAGACCCAAATGGCCTGGCGATCCCTCGATGCCTACCTTCATCAGCTTGACGCCGTTTCGCGCATATGGTTTGCCGATGGATCGCCCGGTGATATCGGCCAGTGGTCGCCGGTTTCACGTCTAACGCGCGCACAAACCATCGGGAACGTTTTACGTTTGCATTGCCTCGCCGATGGCCGTGCCGTCATTTTGCGCCTTTCATTGCCCAAAAGCGGGGGAATTCACATTTGTGGCCGTGACGAAGGCTATTTCAAACCGGCGGAACTCTTGCCGTTGAAAGTCATCCAGTCGCCGGCCTCTTGTTCAATCGTGGCGCCGTGCGGTCGAATCGTTATTGGCCGAAAACCGTTTGTGATTTCTTTTTACGATACTGCCGGAAATCTGGTGACCGGGATTGGCGCGAATGATCTGGCCTTCCGCTTCAGTTCCGGGGGCGGAATTTTGGCGGTTGATTTTATGGATGCTCTCGGTCCCAATGAAGGCATCTATGGTTTTGGCGAGCGATATGATCGCTTCGATGAAAACGGAAATGTCCTGACGCTGTGGGACATGGACGATTGGTTTGGCAACACGGTCGGGCTTATGAACCAGACCTATAAGCCCATCGCGCTATTTCACAGCTCCAAAGGCTATACAATTTTTGACAATTCAACGTATCGCTTGCGCGCCGACATCGGAAAGAGCGACCCGCGCCGATATCGGCTCACACAGGCCGGGCCGATCTTTGATTATTATTTTTGGATAGGCTCGCCGGAACAGGCCACCAAATCCTACACGTCCCTGACGGGCAAACCCATTTTGCCGCCGGCCTGGGCCTTCGAGCCATGGATGGGCCGCACGGGCCGTGGCTGGAACGCACCCTCGCAAAATCCCGTCGCCGAGGAAGAGCGCGTGACGAAAGAATTTGCCAAATTGGACATCCCTCACTCGGCCATCTACGCCGAAGGTCCCAGCGCGGATTCGCCGGACTTGAACCGGTTTATGGCCGCTCGCGGCATCCATGTTTTGTCCTGGTTTTGGCCAGTCATCCCGCTGCCCGAACAGGCCGCGCTATTGCCGGATGTAAAGACCCAAGACCTTCCGCTTCTGAATGCGGGTACTGAAAAGGCTTCGCGCAACCTCAGTTACATTGACTTTACCAACCCGAAAGCGATGGAACTATGCAGGCGTTGGTGGCGAAACCGGCTCGATGCGGGTGTGGCCGGCAGCATGGTGGATTTTGGCGATCGGGTGCCCCGGGATGCGGCCTTTTACAATGGAAAACGGGGCGATGAAATGCACAATTTTTACGCGTACGGCTATCATCGTGCTTACAGTGAAGTCTTCCAGGAAAAGCGCGGGTCTGATTTCATTTTATTCGCCCGCTCCGCCGCGCCCGGAGACCAGCGCTGGGTTGCCCAGTTCGCCGGAGACCACCCGGCCAATTTCCCGGGCCTGCAATCGGTTCTGACGGGGGCTTTGAATTTGTGCGCGTGCGGATTCTCGACCTGGGGAAGCGATCTGGGAGGATTCATGGGCTGGCCCGAACCGGCGGTTTATATGCGCTGGACCCAATTCGGATGTTTCAGCCCGCTCATGCGTTGCCATGGCCGAACTCCGCGCGAGCCGTGGAATTACGGCCAGGCCGCCGTCGCCAATTACAAATTCTGCGCCTGGTTGCGGGAGAACCTGCTGGACTATATTTATAACGCCGCCGCTCAAGCGCATGAAACCGGCATTCCTATTATGCGTTCCATGCCCATCGCCTTCCCGGGCGACCTTTCAGATGCCACTAACTCCGGGGAATATATGTTCGGTCCGGATTTGTTGGTTGCGCCTGTCGTAACGGAGAACAACAACAAAATGATCGCCCTTCCGCCTGGAAAATGGACGGACTTGTGGAATGGAAACACGGTCAGCGGGCCAACGAATTTCACAAGATATGCGCCCCTGGACACGGTTCCGGTCTATCTCAGGCCGGGCGCGATTATTCCCGTCTATTTGAATCGCGAGATGCAATTGGGCCGGAGCCTGAGCTCAGGCAAAGTAAAGGCGTTGATTGTAACCCCGCCAGCCGTGAATGAAAACGTGGGGTTTGAATATGACGCGTCACCGCGTTCATCGGAACCGGCGCGGCCCACCCCTGGCGCAATGGTCACGTCGCGCCCTGAAGCAAACGGGTTCGCCGTATCGTTGAATCGCTTTGGAACGGATTATTTGTTGGTTTATGGAGTGCGCGATGTCAAGTCAGTGACGGTGGATGGCGTTAGTTTGCCGAAACAGCCTGGGACAAAACGCGCTTCAATACAACCTGCGTGGAGGGCGGATTCAACGATAAACCGCCTGATCATTCGCCTGCCCTCGAACCGATCAAGGACGGAAATTCAAATAGCGCTTTAGCTCCCATCACAGTTCAATAGTCATAAACGCGCTGTTTGGATCTTCGACCTGAATCGCCATAGGGCGGGCAACTCCGGAAACCGAACCTGGCGTGAAGCATCCGGCCCGGTTCAAAATTCTCGCTTTGGGGATTCGCTTCAATTCGCGGAAATCGTAAATTGTAAGCCCCCCTTCGCCAGGGGCTGCGGCGCGGCAGCTAAGGATGAAGAGAAAACGACAATATTTTATTTTCTCAGGGTTTGACGACCGATACGACGAAACCATCGGGCGTCAGATATTTTTGGGCCACAGCTTTAATTTGATCGGCCGTGACGGCTTCGAATTTGGCATCGTCGAGTTCGGAATGCTGGAAACCAAGGCCGTAGAGCTCATCCAGCGCCGTGATTGAGGCGAGGTTGCCAATGTCCTGGCGATGGATTTTTTTCTGGCCGATGATTTTTGCCTTGGCTCGCTTTAATTCCTCCTCCGTAAGGCCCTCGGTTCGCAACAATTCGGCTTCCTTGAGCAACTCGCTTTCCACCTGTTCCGCCTTGGAGGGTTCGGTGCCGGTATAAAACGCAAAGTATCCGGGCGCAATGCCGGCGAAATTTTGAGAGCCGCAATAGTAGGCAAGTCCAAGCTGCTCACGAACCCTCAAGAACAGCCGCGAGCCAAGGTCGCTGCACGCCTCGTGGATAAGCTCGAGCGCGTAATGATCATTGTCATGGATGGTGCTGCCGTGAAAACCAATGACCAGCACCGCTTGTTTTTTATCGCGGCTCTCGGCCACGCGGTTGGATGCCGGCATCTTTGGGGCCGGCGCCGCGACTTTGACAGCGTCTCCGCGTTTCCAACCACCGAACGCCCGTTCAACCGCGCCTTTGGCTGTCGCGATATCTATGTCGCCGTATATGGCCAAGACACAATTGTTCGGCACGACAAGCTTTCGATGAAATGCCCGCAAATCCATGGCGGAAATTCGTTTGACACTTTCTTCGGCGCCAAGCGGGTCCAGGCCGAAACCCGCCTCGCCAAACAAAGCGCGCCGCATGGCCACGCTCGCGCTCTTGAGCAGGTCATCCCGGCGAGCGGCGATGCTCGCGATCTGGATTTCACGTTCGCGCTCAAGTTCATTGGCCGGAAAAGCGGGATTGAGCAACACGTCCGACACCAGGTCCAGGCCGACGGCAAAATCGGCGCTGAGGACCTCGGCATTGACGCCAAGACTTTGGTTGCCACCGTAGGAATCCATATGCCCGCCGATAGATTCAATCTCGGTCGCGACTTTTTCGGCGGAACGCCTCGCTGTCCCTTTGAGCAACATATTGGAAAGGAGGCGGGTGATGCCGTTGTTGGCCGGAGTTTCAGCAAGGACGCCGCCCTGGAGCAGCGCGCGAAATTCCACAAACGGCAGGCGCGACTCCTTTTTCAAAAGCAGCTTCAAACCGTTGGGCAGGTCGAATTTTTGGATTGGAAAATCCCGGGTCAGAGTCGTTTCCAACGCCGCCTTCGGGGCGGCCCCGGTTGGCACTAGCGCGTAAAGCGTGCGGTTTTCATCCCCAAGATACTGCCGCGCCACGCGCTGGACGTCCGCCAATGAAATCCGTTTTACAGCCGCCAGATAACGTTCGGAGAAATTTAAATCATTTGCCGATACCCAATTGCCGCCCAGGTTCTGGGCCTGGCCCTCCATCGTTTTGCGGATCGCCAGGGTTCCGGAAACAAACTGTTTGACGGCCTTGTGCAGTTCATCCGCCGAAACCACATTGACCTTTGCCTTTTCAACTTCGGCGAGCATGGCGTCGCGCGCCGCGGCAAACTTATCAGCATCCACCACCGCGCTCATGCCAAAGATGCCCGGCAAACCCGGACTATACGTCCAGGCATCCACGTGATGGGCCAGTCCCTGCCGCTCTCGCACTTGTTGAAAGAGCCGTGAGCTGCGCCCCCCGCCCAACAGCACTGAAAGCACGTCCATCACCGGAACATCCGGATGCCGCAGCTCAGGAATGTGCCATGCCAAATGAAAATGCCCCAGCTCGATCGGCGCCTCCTCGATCACTTCCCGCGGGGCCGTCTGTCTCGGCTCGGATGGAAGAACGGCGGGGCAAAGCGCCCGGGCGCGGCTGTTTGCGTAAGCTTCCTTAATCTGCGCGACGACCTCTTCGCTTTTCACGTCCCCGGCCACGACGTAAAAACAATTATTGGGCGAATATTTTTCATGGTAATAATTCCGAATATCATCGGGCTTAAGCTCGTTGAAAATGTCAGGGTAGCCGATGATCGAGAAACGATAAGGACTGCGTGTGAAGGCCACTTCAAAAAGACGGCGGCTCGCGCGACGACCCGGGTCGTCCTGCCCCATGTCCATTTCCCGGCGGATGACGTCCATTTCCTTGGCCAGTTCCTCCGGCGGCAGGGTTGCGTTCTGCATGATGTCGCACAGAATATCTATCGCCGTTCGTGACCCGGTGTTGGGCACGTCTATGTGATATACCGTGCGGTCAAAGCTGGTATAAGCATTCATGTAACCGCCGGCTTCCTGCACTTCCTGGTCAATGCGGCTGCCAGGACGGGCGGTCGTGCCTTTAAAGAGCATATGCTCGAGCACGTGCGAAAGTCCCCCGCCCAGCCAATTCCCTTCATGGATGCTGCCGCTCATGCACCATGCCTGGGCCGAAACGACCGGCGCGCTATGGTCTTCGCGCACGATCAGGACCAACCCGTTTTCCAGGGTGCTCATTGTGACGCCCGGGGGCATTGGCGGAATGACTGGTTGCTCTTTTATCATTGCTTAAACAGGTGACGAATGTACGACAAAATCAAAAATTAAAAATCAAAATTTGACACGCCTGCCAAAACTTTCCTCTTGCCTTTGGGCCTGTTCCGGGTACAATATCTTCCATAAAGTAGGAATATCGGTTTGAACCTTGGGCTTGGATAAGAATAAACAAATTTACGTCAAAAACATTAAGAAAGCATGAAATACGGCCAAAATGAAAGCGTGGACGCCTTTTGGAAGGCTATTGACCCCGGTGATCACATTCTCCAGCTCTACGAGAATGAGGCTGAATTCATGGATATGCTGGAACGGTTCGTCCGTGATGGCTTCGAAAATAACGAATCGGTCGTCGTCATCGCGACGGCCCAACATTTGAATGAACTCAAAGCCAGGTTCAAAAAGATTGAATTGGCTGACGGCCTGGCCGATGGCAAATTCTTTCCGTTGGATGCCGCGGAAGCACTTTCACGGTTTATGGTCAACAATTGGCCGGATAATCGCCTGTTCCACAAGACCATTACTGCCATTCTTGGCCGGGCAACGCATGGGGGCCACAAGGTGCGGGCTTTTGGCGAAATGGTCGCGTTGCTGTGGGCGCAAGGGAACACAAGCGCGACGATCCGCGTGGAAGACCTCTGGAACAATTTAAAGAAGGTTTACCGCTTTCCCTTGTTTTGCGCCTATCCGCGCGGCATTTTTACGGAAAACGCTGACGAATCCATTAAAAACGTTTGCGCAACCCATTCCAGAATGGTGCCGGCCCTGGCCGCCTGCTAGCAAATTCTAACAACACGAACGATAAAAACACAGGCTATAGGGAAAATATGTCCAGCGAAAGTCACCTTCAATCCCCAATTGCGGAGTTCGAAAAAACCAATGCCATCCTGGGGCATTTCAAGGCTCTCGTGGATTCATCCGACGACGCCATCGTCAGCAAAGATCTGAATGGCATTATTCAAACCTGGAACAAAGGGGCTGAGAAGATTTTTGGTTACACGGCTCAAGAAGTCATCGGCAAGTCCGTGACGATTCTTTTTCCGCCTGAACAACTTCACGAAGAAAACACCATCCTGGAGCGGATACGGGCGGGAGAAAGGATAGATCATTATGAGACTGTTCGCAGGCGCAAGGATGGCCAATTACTTGATATTTCGCTCACCGTGTCGCCAATTTTGGATGGCGCGGGCAAAATTATCGGCGCCTCGAAAATTGCCCGGGACATTACCAAAAAGAAAAAATCCGAAACCGAATTCATGCGCTCACACCAGGAACTCGAAAAGGCCGACCGGGCCAAAGACGGTTTTTTGGCGATGCTCTCGCACGAATTGAGGACGCCCTTGAACCCGATCTTGCTTGTCGCCAGCAACGGCGCCGCCGACCCCTCCCTGCCGCAGCAAATCCGCGCGGATTTTGAAATGATTTTAAAAAGCACCGAAATGGAAACCAGGCTGATTGATGACCTTCTCGGCCTCGCGCGAGTCAAGGCCGGAAAGCTTAAACTGGTCAGGAGCGAAGTCAACATTCACGACATTTTGGCCACGTCCATTTCGACGCTCCAAAGCCAGGCCGGGAAAAAACAAATCGTTCTGGCGCAAAATGTGAACGATTCGGAAAGCGTGGTTTTGGGCGATGGCGTTCGTTTGCAGCAGGTGTTTTTAAATATTCTCAGAAATGCCATTAAATTCACCCCAATGAATGGAACGGTGACGGTCACAGCCAAATCATGCGAAGGGCAATACGTCGTTACAGTGTCGGACACTGGCATCGGGATGACCGCCGGGGACTTGGCCGCCCTTTTCGAACCATTCAGACAGGCGGAGAGTTCCAAGGACGCGGACCAATCCGGCGGATTGGGCCTTGGCCTGGCAATCAGCAAACAACTTGTCCGGTTTCATGGCGGCTCCATTGAAGCCGCCAGCCAGGGACCCGGTTGTGGTTGTAAGTTTACCGTTAGACTTCCCTTGTTGAGCCAGGCCGATGGTCTTTCGAAATACAGGCCACACACGGCCGAAT
>JBOHXA010000563.1:0-4450 GCA_050737335.1 Limisphaerales bacterium
CCATCGTTCGCACCCAGGACATTTGTAACCGTCAGGACATTGCTCGTGGAACCGAAGATATTCCCGCCATCGGACAACTGATTCGTTGCATTGGCGGCGATTTGGTACCATTGATACACGGGGGCCGTGCCGCTGGCGCCTGTGATGAAGGTCACAGTGGATCCGGCATTTGTTGTCAGCGCCATTGGCTGATTTGTAATTGCGGGCGGCACAACTACGGTCAATGTGGCGTTCGAACTGACCACCTGACCGACGTCATTGGTGATGGCCACATAATATATACCCGCATCTGAAGTCGTGACGCTTGTCAAAACCAGTTCGCGCGTCGTGGCGCCCGAAACATTGCCGGCGTTACTCAACGCTGCGCCATTCAGATACCATTGATAGATGAAAGGACTATCGCCGTTTACAGCGACGGAGAAGGTAGCCGCCTGGCCCATGTTAACCGTCAGGCCGGCGGGTTGCGAAGTAATGACCGGCGGATGCGTGACGGTGAGCGTGGCAATATCACTTGTCACTTCGCCAACGCTGTTCGACACAACCACCGTGTAATCGCCCGCTGAGCTGTCATCAATGTTGTTCAATGTGAGAGTATTGCCGATCGCTCCCGGAATATCCACGTCGTCCTGCTGCCATTGATAACTCAAGGGCGCCGTGCCCGCGGCTGTCACAGAGAAGGTCACGCTGCTGCCCAGACTATTTGTAATGCTGGCTGGCTGGACGAGAATTGCGGGGTCGTTCACGAACAAGAGTCCATTCGTCGTGGACGAGCCAGCCGGATTGCCCACCGTGACGATGTAATCGGCCTGGTCAGAGGCCAACACGTTGGAAATGGTCAGGACATTACTGGCGGACCCAAATATGTTTCCACCATCGCTTAAGACATTCGTTGAAGTGCCTGTGACTTTGGTCCATTGATAGGTAAATGGCGACGTGCCGGTCGCGCTCACCGTAAATTGCGCCGTGGCGCTGGCGTCATTTGTCTGGATTGATGGCATCAGGTTCGCAATCACTGGCGGATCAATTACGGTCAAACTGGCGGTGGCGCTGGCGCTCGACCCGGCGAAGCTGACGACCTGAACGTAATAAGTTGTCGCATCAGAATCGGATACATTCGTGATAGACAAGGTCGCGTTGGTTGCGCCGAAAATATTCCCGCCATTGCTCAACGGCGAGCCATTCTGGAACCATTGATACGTTATGGACGCCGGACTGGACGCCGCGACCGTGAATGTGGCGGTCGTGCCTGCGTTGTTCGTCCGGCTTTGCGGCTGGCCGGTAATCTGGGGTAAACCGATAACTGCCACGGTGAACGCAGCGGTGGTCTGGTTAGCATGGTTGTCCGTCGCTGTTACTGTGACCGCATTGGTGCCAATCGGGAACTGCCACCCATTCACCGCGATGATGTTGGTGCGCGAGGCGGTTTGTGAGTTAGATTGCCAAACGGCAGACATGCTGGCCACCTGGCAATTGTCCGTCGCGCCGATTGAGAAATCCACCGTGGCATACGGCTGGGCATGATCCACCGCCTGGACGATATTCACCGCATTGGTGATAGCCGGGGCTTCGGTGTCATTGACGGTCACCGTGAACGAATTGGTGGCGGCAAGACCATTGGCATCCGTTGCCACCACAGTGACCGGAGTGGTCCCGATCGGGAAGGACCCCGAACCGGGTATCATGGTGTAGACGGGTTGGCCGCAATTGTCAGTAAACTCGGGAGTGGGCAGGGTGATCGAAGCGCCGCAAACGCCCGGGTCATTTGGCACTGAAATGTTTGCAATTGGAGTCATGAACGGCGCCGTTTCATTCACTGTAATTGTCTGAGTAACGGTCAGGGGCCCGCAGGAATTGCTCACGATGTAACTGCGTAGAATCGTGATGACGACATTTGTCGCGTCCACATAGTTCGTGCTGTCGCTGTCGCTGTCGCTTACGGTCGCACTGTTGCCGGAGTAATAGCCGCCATCTTGCGTGAATTCGCTCAGATTCGTTGCCCCGATTGGAACTTCGGAAGCGCACAACTCCGTCACATTTGTAGGCGCGGTTACGTTCGGAGGCCCCTGCGAATACGTTACCGTGCCATCAGGGTCATCGATATCCGAGGTGATGTTCTGGCCCATGATGGCGCCGAAGTTGTCATCCTCGGCAAAGACGGTGCCGGGCAGAATGTTAAAGCTTTCAATTGCCCAGGGCGGCCCATTGGCAAAGCTGTAACCCGACAGGTTGTTATTTCCGGCGCTGGCGCCCAATCCGGTCAGATTGTTGCCGCCGCAATTGCCCGCGTCCACGATTGCGTTGTTGGTCACGCTGATGCCCGCAACGCTGTTGGCTGTCAAATTATCGCTTTCGATGAGCGCCTTTCCGGTGTCCACGGAAATGCCGACGCTATTGTTACTGATTGAGGCGTTGTTGATGATCGAGGCCGCGGCGTTTGTGCCCTGCACCCGCACGCCGATGCCGCTGTTATTGACAATGGTATTGCCGACGAGAGTGGCCCGAACCGCCTGAGCGATGCCAATGGTCGAAGCCCGTGGATCGTCCTGCAGGTAAACGCCCGCGGACGAAGCGCCGCTGATGAGCAAATTGCTAATGGTTGCGCTCGTCGCCGGATAAAGCGACCAGAGACTGTTCGTTGAAGGCTGTTGATATCCATCATAGTTATTCAACCATACGCCATAGTTGACGTTGCTGATAGAACCGCCAGTAATCAAGACGATGTTGGTGGTGGTCGTGTTCCAGAGATTGAAGCCGACCGCGTTATAGCCGGGATTCACAGAAGGCCCGACGGCCACGTTATTGGATTCCACAACCCCCGATGAGGTTTGAATCGAAGTGATTTCAAAGGCATCCCATTCCTGTGGCGCATTGATGGTTTGATTATACTGGGGCGAACCGTTAGTTGACATAAAGATTGAAGTGTTATCAACGATCTGGAATGTCGAGGCCGAACCATAAATTAAATTAATCCAAATGCCCAAGCCGCTTGCAGCTACCTGATTGTTGGTTATGGTCTGGCCAAGGACATCTCCCGGATTCGCTTCAAAGAAGCTCTGCGGCGCAATGCCAATGGCAACGTTTGTGAAACAATTGTTGGCTATTTCCGCATAGTAGTTGTTATACAAAATGACAGCGTCGCCAAATCCCTGGGCTGCATAGTCAATATTCTCGAAGAGGTTGCCGGTGATAGAACTGTTCGTCGTCGGCGCATAGGTCGAATCACTTTCAAGGTCCACGCCGGAGTAGGAGTCGTTCTTAATAATATTGTCCTTGACCGATATGGAATTGTCGCCGTTGTAATCTCCGATTCCAGCGGCCGCGCTAAAATAATCCGATCCGGATTGGTAGGCGCCACCCAGATTAGGATTGTAGCCGTCAATTGTAAACCCGTTAATAGTAATGCCGTTGGTCACTGTGCTGACAATGACGACCGCGGCCGAATCGAAAATGTCGGGATCGGAGGTGTCGGGCGTGATCACCGCCTCGGGAACACGCGCGGACGTATTCGGATTATTATTGGCGTTCGGGCCCAGCAATGTCATTGGCTCGGCAATGACCACCTCTTCCGCATATGTCCCCGCAGCGACATTGACAGTGCCTCCGGGGGCGACCGCATTCACGCCCGCCTGGATGGTCGCAAAGGCGTCGTAACCTACAATGTGCCCGCCGGCGCCGGTGTAGGGCCAGTTGACCCAACTATTGGCGGCCAGATGCGCATAATTGGTGTCCACGTACACCATCGGCGGATGGGTTGGCTCTACGTAGAACGTCTGCGGCGAGGATGTGCCGCCGCCAGCAGCAGGCGTATGGACCGTCACTGGCACCTGGCTGACGTTGTCAAGGTCAGAACCCGGGACAGAGGCTGTCAATTGAGTACTGGAAACATTGGTCGTCGGCAAAGCCGTATCGCCCCAATAAACAACGGAATCGGCAACGAAATTCGTTCCGTTGACTGTCAGCGTTATGCCGTTTGGATTCGCCCCCGCGGGAGTGTAGAACGGAGTCAAGCGGGTCAACACAGGCGCCGGATTGGCGATATCAAAGCCCGCGCTCAAAGCCGGAGCCAGACCAGGCGCCGAGGCGATAAGCGTGTAACCGATGCCTCCATCGTTTGTCACAAAGAGGTCTGTAAACGTGGCCACGCCGTCCTCGGCCATTTCGGTCGTCGTTCCAGCCAGAACGCCAGCGGCGGGATTATTTGAGACGGCAATCGTGATATTCGTCGTGACCCAGGATATAACGTTGTTGCTGGCGTCCTCGACGCTCACAACCGGCTGAGGCGAGAAAAGAGCACCAAGGTTCGCTTCGCCCGGTGGGGTCGTGAAGACCAGTTGCACCGGTGGATAATTTTCGACGGCGCCGGGTGTGAATCCAATCCCGGCATTGCCATTGACGCCGCTGGCCAGCCACGAATCAACCGTGACATTCCCGACCACCGGACTGCCCGTGC
>JBOHXA010000564.1:0-4752 GCA_050737335.1 Limisphaerales bacterium
GCTTGAGAGCCAAAACCGGAAATTGGAGCGAACTCACGTTCGCTGCTACAAAAAACGAAGTTCATGGCTCACGAATCATTAAAGCTCCCATGAACCGTGGTTCGTCGGCTGGGCAATGAGCGAATCCTATGGATTGTTCCGCGAAGGAGTCAGAGCGAACTCACGTTCGCTGCTACGGAAAGGGAGTTGATAGGCCCGATGCGCGATTTGAGAATTGTTGAGGCTTCATGAATCGTGAAATGACTTGCCAACGAATCCCGCGGGAAGAGAATTACGGCCTGATCGTTTGAATGAAAATCCTGTCAGCCGCCGACGCTTTCTAAAGCATGCATCGCTTGGCATAACCGGGCTTATGTTGAGCGGCGGTTCCGTGCGCGTCCTGGCCGGGGACGGATCCAGCCCGAACCCGGCGGGGGTTATCGAAGGCACGGCCGGCGAATTTTTCAAACCGGTGCGTTATCGGCCGATGGCTGTGAAGGTGTCGAAGTTAACGGCGAACACTGTTTCACTGAATGGAGCGTGGCGGATTGATCCGCGGCCCGGGGTGATCGGACGGGAGCAACCATTGGAGGGGGCCAATTGGGGCCACTTTCAGGCGCCAGGCCAATGGGCGCAGCAGGGTTACGAGGCGCCGATGGACCAAACGGTTGCGCTGGCCAAAGAATTTGCAATTCCGTCGGAATGGGACGGTCACAGGATTTTTCTGCGTTTTGATGCCATTCACGGGGGCACGCACTATTGGTTGAACGGGAAACCGCTGGGCTACAGCGAGAATTTGTTCACGCCGGTTGAATGGGAAATCACCGATGCGGCAAAGGCCGGACAGACGAACCGGCTGGATTTGGAAATGAAGGTAGCCACGGCGTCGGAACGTCTGTCCGATTCCTGTGGCTATTGCGGATACAGCCTGGGCGGCATTGACCGTGCGGTCTGGATTTTTGCCTTGCCCAGGACCCATGTTGCCACCCTGCGAGTGGACGCGGGGCTGGATAAGGCTTATCAAAACGGCGTGTTACAAATCGCGCTGGGCCTGGACAACCCGGAACAGAACGCGGAAGATGGTGTATCGGTGGCATTGGAACTTTTTGACGCGGATGGGAAGGAAATTGACCATTCGAATCCGGAAGTTCTTCTTGAGCCGCTCAGGCCGGGGACAAGCGCGGTGAACATCGGGTCGCACGTGGCGAATCCAATGAAATGGAACGCCGAAGCGCCCAATCTTTACAAGCTGGTCTTGACGCTGGAAAAGGACGGCATGTTGCTGGAACAAATCGAGCGGCAGATTGGATTTCGGACGGTGGAAACCAAAGGACAGCAACTTTATGTGAATGGACAGCGTGTGAAGCTTGCCGGGGTGTGCCATCACGAGATTGACCCGCTGACCGGTCGCGCCGATACAATGCGCCACGCGGAAGCGGACGTTAGACTTTTCAAGAACGCGAACGTCAATGACGTTCGCACTTCGCACTATCCCTGCACGCGGGAATTCCTCGAAGCGGCGGATCGTCACGGTCTGTACGTCGAAGTGGAGGCGCCGCTATGCTGGGTGCCGCGTCCGAAGGATTCGACTGACTTGAAGGCCGTGTTGACCGTCACGTCGGCAATGATTGATTACAATCATGCGCATCCCAGTGTGATCGTCTGGTCTCTTGCGAATGAATCCCAGTGGAGCGCGCTTTTTGAGCGTTCCAACGCGTTGTGCAAGCGACTGGATCCCACGCGGCCGACTACTTTCAATCAGTCAGGAGGAGAGGTGACGTGCGACATTTTGAATTGCCATTACCCGCACATGCCCTATGACGAGATTCAACCGGACGACCCGCGGCCATTGATGATCGGGGAATGCTTCTATGAGGTCTATCATGAACGGACTGATGTGGCGATTGATCCGGGGTTGCGCCAGTTGTGGGCCGCCGGCAGCGCGGACCCGAATTCCGAATGGGGCCGTGCCTGCCTCGAAAACGCGAAGGTTGGCGGAGGATCGCTTCCGGCAGACGGGATTTATCCCGGGGCCTGGAGTTATATTCACGCCTCCGGCCGCTGTATCGGTTCTGAGATTTGGTCGGGAGTTGACGACATTGCCTTTCTGCCCGGGCCAAGGCTTGTAAGTTGCGAGTCTGGTAATGCGTATTGGGGCCTGATGGACGGGTGGCGGCGACCCAAGCCCGAAATGGATCTGGCCAAATTTGTGTTTGCGCCGGTCTGGATGCCTGTTCGGGAATTGGAATACAGGGCCGGCCAGGGGGCGGTCCGGGTTCCGGTAGAGAACCGGTATTCGTTCACGGATTTACAGCAGGTTGAGTTCAGGTGGGAGTTGAATGGCGCGAAGGGGAAGACACGGACAATTCTTCCTCCCGGTTCGAAAGGGGAGATTGAGATTCCGGTCCCGCCGGGAACGCCAACGGGCGCAACGCTCCTGATGCGCGTAGTGAAAGAGGGCAAGGAAATCGTCAATGCGACCCTGGCCCTTGGCAAGCCCGCGCCGGTTTCTTTGCCCGAGCCACGCGCCAGCGCGCCGACGTGGAGCGATGTCGGCCGGCTCATCACGATCGGCGGCACTGAATTTTCCCTGGTTCTGGACAAAGCGACGGGCGATTTTGAGGCAGCCAATTCGAAACACCAGGCGCCCATTTTGACCTTTCCGGAATTGCACGTAACCCGGCACGACTTTGGCGATTTGGCAGGTTACCAACTGAAAAAGAAGGTACTGCCGTATGCCATATTTCCGGACGTGAAGACACGCGCGGTGGAAAGTGTGACGGTCTCGGACACGGGCCGCGGTCTGGGATTAGTCGTGAAAAATCGCTACGAACATTTTGACGGGACGGTTCGCTGGCTCATGGACAAAAATGGGGTGGGAAAAGTCAGCTATAACTATACTTATACCGGTGATGATTTGGATTCGCGAGAGATTGGCATAAGAATGCTTGTTCCCGCCGAATGCGATACAATCGAATGGCGGGCATGGTCTGAATGGGGGCGTTTTCCGGAGGATTCCATTTGCCGGGCGGAAGGCCTGGCGCGGGCCAAACGAGACAAAAAATGGCCTGAGCAACACGCGAACGTGAAGCCGATGTGGCCCTGGTCGCAGGACCAAACCGAACTGGGCACAGCCGATTTCCGATCAATCAAATTCAATATCTACCGGGCCTGGCTTCGGGCGCCTGATGGCTCGGGCGCGCGGGTTGCAGCCAACGCTAATGTTCACGTCCGAGCCTGCCTTGCAGACAACGGCGTCATGCTACATGTCCTGTCCCAATGCGCGCTGACGCCGGTCACCCTGAAAAATGGCGCGCGGCTCACCGGCGAATTTAGCATTCAGTTGGTCCCGCATCCGCGGCGAGCGTAAGAAGCTTGCCCGCGGCCCTGGAGAAGCCGTAATCCAGCTTGCGTTACTGAATTTGCCGCGATAAAAAACGGCGTAAAGGCAGCCCGGTAAATGCAGGAGATTTTAGTTTTTCCCGTCTGATTATTAGTGAACAAAAAGATTCAATACAGGTCAGAAGGGAATCGGCTATGAATTCTTAGGTGATCCATGAAAAGCAAATTCATCCTTTGCGTCGCGGTGGCTTTGGGCGCCGGTCTGGGCGGCCTTTGGGGAAAAATACAAGGATGTGGCGTCCAGCGATTTGGACTTTATCGGTGTCCAGCCTTCTCCGTTTTACGGCTCAGACAAAACGTTTGTGGCGACATTCGCGCTCTCAAAGACCGCCAAGTCAACAGTAATGAGCCGGCCCACACAAACAACGGAGCAAACCTACAGCGTTACCATATCGCCTGCAGGCGAGGTGGAATCTGTCTCGAAAGGAACCTCAATGTCCTTTCGCTCGAAATGAAAACGCCCCTGAAATCGGCTTGAAAAAGACGTTAACCAACATTGGCTCAGCCTTTTTGAGATACGGCCTGGCGGCGTTTTATGCATTTTTAATCAACATAGTCTTATGGTTTGTCGCGCTCGCAATCCCCGGAGCCGGTTTTCCGCACACCTTATTGATCCTTGGAGGATTCGCCGCCGTTTTCCTGCCGTCTTTTATTTTACAGCGCCAGTCCCGTATCGGCTGCGCCATCTTTTTATTCTTTGTCGAAATGGGCATTTACGTTTGGACTGTCGGGGTCATGGTGGCTGACTATGAAGATTGGATGGAAATTCCAAAACTGCTGACAATGCCGTGGTCGCTGACGCTCGTTGTCAGTGGATTGCTCGCGGTTTTAATTCATTACTTTTTGGCGCGGCAGAAAGAGCGGGAAACTAAACGATGAACTCCAAACTTCCGCGATGCCTCGCTTCAATTTGCGCGGGCGCTTATTTGGCTGCGCTGATGTCACCGTGACCAGTACAAATCCAACCGGATGCCAATACAAGGCCGGATATTATAAAGTTCTTTGGCAACGAACCTTGAAGCAGGTTGTTGAATAAATATGAAATCAAAACTCGTCCTCTACCTTGCGCTTGTTTTGGGCGAATCATTGCCTATAATGGCGCAATCCAAATTTGTTTACTCGACTAATGCCGACGGCGCTACCGTCACCATAACGGAGTTCACCGGCTCAAGCGGCACGATAATCATCCCCGACAAAATCAACGGCCTGCGTGTCGCCGGCATCGGGAGTTGGTTTCGGCCCCCCTATGCGACTAACGTTATCATTCCCGACAGCGTTTTAAGCATTGGAGAGGCTGCATTTTCGGCGGTTGATACTCCCGGCAACAATCTGGCCGAGGTCACCATCGGCAACGGCGTTATTAGCATTGGG
>JBOHXA010000565.1:0-8234 GCA_050737335.1 Limisphaerales bacterium
AAACCGCCTTGGGAAGGACCGCGTCCATGTCCATCGTCTCGCTTCCATAACACCAGCAGGGCGTGACGGTGAGCGAAAGGCCCACGCCCTCGCGCGCAAATTTTTCAGCGCACGCCGCCGCCTCAGCCACGCCGCCAATACACGTGTCGGGAACCACGCAATCCACCGGATTGCCCCCGGGATAGCGCAGCTCTTCGGCGATGAGTTCGGCGACTGATTCCGCCAGGTTCATCGTTTGCGTTTCAAGCGACTCGCGCACGCCGCCCAGCCGCCCATCAATGGCCGGACGGATGCCAATTTTTGGCAATTCTTTGAACAGCGGATTTTCCATAGTTTAATTACTTCAAATTGCCGATCGCGCGGCGACGGTAATGTTCGTCCGGACGGCTCTCGATCCGGTCCGAAAGCGACTCATCCAGAAATCGCGGTCCGCCCGCCATGTAATTGCCGGCGAGAATCTTCGCCCATTTATCCAGCATCAGCGTGGTGTTCAGGACATCCAGGGAAGATTGCCCCAAAACGACCGGCCCATGGTTGACCATCAGAATGACTTTGGGCGCGGCGCCATGTTCCCCGATAAACTGCCGAAGAGAAGCGCGCAACGCCGCCGCAAGCCGGATGCCCGGATCAACATACGGCGTCACCGCAACGTGCCGGCCGCAAACGACAATTGCGTCCGGGAAAATGTGATGAAGAAACGGCTCCGCGCCAAGCCGGCTGCAAAGGATTTTCAGCACTGAAACCGGGTGAGTATGCCCGACCCATTTGGCGCCGCCTTCACGGATACAGATGGCGTGCAGGAAAGTTTCCACGGAAGGCAGCCGGGCCTTGTTGTCCGTCCGCGCCTCTTCCAGTATTATGCGGACCTGCTCATCGGCTTTATCCGGAGATTCCAGGGCGTCGAAGATTGGCGCCATCCGCACGCGCGCAAATCCGTCCGCGTGAATGCCCGACAACTGGCAACCGGAAGCCTTGACATAAAACTCATCGCCCCCCAAATCGGCGCTGACATTGCCCTCGCCAAGAATCGCCAATTGCCGCTCTTCACGGCCCAATTCGTGAGAAAGCTCAATCAGCTCTTTCAAAATCCCGGATGAACTCATTGTGATCGCGTAATGCGTATTGAGTATTTCGCTTCCCGTCAAGAATCAATCGGGACCGCCTCCGCGCACCGAATCGCACGGCGGACATCCCGCCCGTCGCCAACCGCAGCACGCATTCGTTTTTCCCCTTTGCTTTTTCCTTGTTCCTTTTGAATCATGGTTGCGCATAAACCAATGATGACCACCCATTCACCCCGCCCTGATCGTTACGACAATGCCGACTTCTACCGTCGCTGTGGAAAATCCGGCATCAAGCTGCCTTTGATTTCACTTGGGCTATGGCATAATTTTGGCGGCGCGGATGATTTTGAGAACAGCCGCGCAATCGCCCGCCGCGCCTTTGACCTGGGCATAACCCATTTCGACCTGGCAAATAATTACGGGCCGCCCTATGGCTCAGCCGAGGAAACCTTTGGGCGGCTCCTCCAATCGGATTTCGCGCCATTTCGGGATGAATTGATTATTTCGACCAAGGCCGGCTATGACATGTGGCCCGGACCCTATGGCAATTGGGGATCGCGCAAATATCTGTTGGCGTCCCTCGACCAATCGCTGCGCCGGATGAAACTGGATTATGTGGACATCTTCTATCATCACCGGCCTGACCCGGAGACGCCGCTGGAAGAAACCGCCGGAGCACTCGCCCATGCGGTGCGCAGCGGCAAGGCGCTGTACGCCGGCATTTCAAATTATCCGCCCGAACTGACAGCGCGCATGGCGGCTTTGCTGCGCGACCGGGACGCGCCCTGCCTCATTCACCAACCCAGATACAGCATGTTCGAGCGCAAACCCGAACAGGGCCTCTTTGACACGCTCTTGAAGGAAGGAATGGGCAGCATCGTATTTTCGCCATTGGCGCAAGGAATGTTGACCAATCGTTATTTGTCCGGCATCCCCGCCGACGCCCGCGCCGGGCGCGACCCGCGCTTCCTCAAACCCGCGGACATTACCGATCTGCGGCTTGCCGCCATCCGTGCGCTCAACGCGCTGGCCCTACGACGCGGCCAATCCCTGGCCCAAATGGCATTGGCGTGGGTATTGCGGCAACCGCCGGTAACAACGGCGCTCATAGGCGCCAGCAAGCCCGCACAAGTGACCGACAACGCCGCCGTTGTCAAAAGCCTGCACTTTACCACGGACGAATTGCAGGAGATCGAAAACATCCTGACCAGCCGATGAAAATCAATCTGCGTTGGAAGAGTGGGGCCGACGAAGGGGGTTCGAATTGGTGGAAGCCAACTGACTAGGCTGGAGCACCCAAGCCTGCGTGAGAGCACTGGCTTGAGCGTCATTTCGCGTTCACCAATTCTGCCAGCGGCACAACTTCAACTTTCTTCGCCAGCGTATAACGTTTCTTGCCGGGATACACGACGCGCAGCTCGTCGAGCTTCAAATCCTCCAGCGCGATGCGCATGGACGGCGTTAGCGTGGGCGCGTCCACGCGTTTGCACTCAATGCCGATGCGCCTACCCCGTTTGAACAGCAATAAGTCCAGTTCCGCGCCCTGATGTGTGGCCCAATAATAGGCATCGTCGGGCCGCAGCGCTTTGAGGACTTCCTCGACGGCGTAACCCTCCCACGACGCGCCGACTTTGGGGTGCAGTTCGAGATCGCGCTGGCTGGCGATACCGAGCAGCGCGTGGAGCAAGCCGGTGTCGCGCACATAGACCTTTGGCGCTTTGACCTGGCGCTTGCCCAGGTTCTCGAACCACGGCGGCAGTTGCCGCACCATGAACACGCCGGTCATCAGGTCGAGATAGCGGCGCACGGTGGATTCGTTGATGGCGAGAGCGCGGGCGAGTTCGGCGGCGTTCCAAATCTGTCCGTGATAATGGGCGACCATGTTCCAAAACCGCCGCAACGCGACCGCCGGAATGCTGATACCCAACTGCGGAATATCGCGCTCCAAGAATGTCTGGAGAAACTGACGCCGCCAGGCGAGCGAGTCCGCTTCAGTGCGTGCGATGAATGACAATGGAAAGCCGCCCCGCACCCAATGCCGCGCCTGCGCCGCCGCGCCCAAGTCCGCAAGGCGGAAACCTTCGAGTGGAGCCGTTTCAAGCCGTCCGGCGAGCGTCTCGGAAGATTGCTTCAACAAATCCGGCGAGACGCTGCCGAGAATCAGGAATCGCGCCGGCAACGGCTTCCGATCCGCCAGCACGCGCAGCAACGGGAACAAATCCGGGCGGCGCTGGACTTCGTCAATTACGACCAGCCGCTTAAGCGGACGCAGCGCGGTGTCCGGTTCGGAGAGGCGCGCGAGACTTTGCGGGTCTTCCAAATCGAAATAGTTGAGCGAATCCGCCGGAACAAATTGACGGGCGAGCGTGGTCTTGCCGCTTTGGCGCGGGCCGAGCAACGCAACGACGCGACTGCGATTCAACGCGGCGGGAACCCGCTCCAAGTCGGACTTCCGGTTAATCATGTCCCAAACATAAACATGAAAATCCGGCAGTCAATGCGGGAATTTCATGGTGCATGAAGCAGAAAAAACGCGCTTCTGGCCTTTGGCAAGCCCGCCGCGCCGACTACTCTCTATAGGTGACGGGCCTCTGACTTTTGCCCCGGGCCTTGCCAAGATTGCGTTGCCGCGACACTGCTTGAGCGCCAAAACCTCCTTCAATGTTGATAAAACATCATGTTTAACCAAAGCGCGCAGAAGTCACAGTGTTGTCGCAGGATGATTGGAAATATTGCGACACGTGTAATGTTAATCCACTCTTTGATCATATAAACAGAATGGAACCGCCCCAAAGCTGCACTTCAAAATCAAGTATGGAACAGCTGGCTTATTTTTTGGTTTTTTTGCCATGAGGGTGGTGGCCGAATCGTAATCGGTTGCAGATTTCAATTCAATGGCTCCGTTCCTTCATTCAGAATCTTGAGATATTTATCATAAGCGTAAATGCGACCGTAATTGCGCCCTGTAGTTTCGCGAGTGACGCCGAGTTTGGCCAGATGTTTCATGGACGCGGTCACGGTCGGCACGCTGAGTTTCAATTCGTCGCTGGCGGTGGCTATCGAGAGGATTGGTTGCGCCTGGAGCAGCCGGTGAACGCGCAGGGCCGAGCCGGAGGCCTTGCCAATTGCTTGAATGCGTTGCTCGTCCGCAGCGGCAAGTTTCATCAGGGCTTTCGCGGTTTGCCCGGCTTGATTGGCGGTTTCCTCCACGCCGGTCAGGAAGAAGCGCAACCACGCCTCCCAATCGCCGGTGAGGCGGACGGATTGCAGCAGGTCGTAGTATTGCTGGCGGTGTTGCTTGAAGTAGAGGCTGAGATACAGCAGCGGCTCGCGCAACGCGCCTTCCGCGCAGAACAAAAAGGTGATGAGCAGCCGGCCCAGGCGTCCGTTGCCGTCGAGGAACGGATGGATGGTTTCAAACTGGACGTGCGCCAGGGCAGCTTTGATCAGGAGCGGCGTTTTGACGGGGTCGTTGTGCAGGAATTTTTCCAGTGCGCCCAGACATTCCAGCACCTGGTCGGGCGGCGGCGGAACGTAAACGGCATTGCCGGGACGCGTGCCACCCACCCAGTTTTGCGAATGACGGAATTCGCCGGGTTCCCTTTTGCTGCCACGACCTTTTGCCAGCAGGATTCCGTGGATTTCCTTCAACAACCGGAGCGACAGCGGAAGGGTTTGCAGTCGCTTCAACCCGTAATTCATGGCGGCGACGTAATTCGAGACTTCCTGCACGTCGTCAACTGGCACACCGGCGACGCCTTCCATTTCAAACAGCAGGAGGTCGGACAGGCTGGATTGCGTGCCCTCGATCTGCGAGGACAGCACGGCTTCCTTGCGGACGTAGGAATAAAGAAAAATGGCCGGATCGGGCAGCACGGTGGTCAAACCGTCCAAGCGTCCGATGGCGAGCATCGCATTCTGAAGGAGCTCCTGAATCCCGGTGTCCAGTTCCAGCGCCGGCAGCGGCGGCAACGGGTTCGGCACAAAAGCACGGGCCTTCTCGCCCGCAGCGGACGGGAGCGGAACGTAATGGCCGGTTAAACCGCGTTTCATTGGAATTAAACAACTTTTAAATCTCGGCGAATAAATTAAAGGATACCCGACAAACCTTTAATTGTGAAGCGCCAAATTAAAGGTTTGTGAATCTGATTAGCGATAGCGTTTTGGTGAGGAAAACATACAAACGCCGAAGGCTTGAATCTTCGTCGGTCGCAGGCGCGTGATTAGACAACCATTAATGGCGACGATATTTCGAGTGGTATAAATCGGAACACTAAAGCTGCCACAGCCCACCATGAAGCATTTGTTTTTTTATTTTCGGACATGTTTTCTACTGGCAATTTTCATAACTCAATTGCCCCAAACTGTCCCCAAAAACGAGAATATGTATGTACCTCGTCGCCACATTTGTGAAAAATCCTCGAAAAAATGTCGCAAAGGGGGGTATAAATGGGAACGCCCGCTTTTTGCGGGTTTTCTGATACCTTCAAACCGATTGCCGCCAAGCGCGGCTGATCTGGTTTTGCCTGTAAATTATTCCGGCAACAGTTCCGGTTTAAGCTGTCGCGCCGGCGCTATGTCGCGCGCTGTAAATCTCTCCGTTGGCAACGGGGTTGCATCGCGCCCGCAATCGGTTTGCAATGGCGCTGCAACCGCCCTGGAAACGCGCCGCCGCTTCGATTCCGCTGCGATGGCCAGCGCCCCTTTCAGCGCCTCATCTGACGGCGTAACGCTCTCACGGATGGCGCGTTCCACGTCCTTAAATTCCACCTTTTGCCGGCCGCCTAACTCGCAAAAATATTTAGCTGTGTCCGCTATCGCGTCCATCGCCCCCAAATATTTGCTGGAGGCTTCAGCGTATCGGGCCACGGCGCGGATCGAATCAGCGTTGCCCGCTGGCAGAAGGACCGACGCAACTTCCTCAAGTTCATCGCGTGAAAGGACGCCAGGCAGTTCGACGTAGCGCGCAATGCGGCCTTTGAACTGGTCGCTTGTCCAATGCGTCGTCCTTTCGATTGCAGTCAGTGAACGGAAAAACTGCGGTGTCGTGATTAAGGCCACTCCGATGCCGCGATTTACCAGCGCCGTCATAATCCAATTGATTCGCGCCGGCGTCGTGTTGTGGTAATGGCGTTGTGGCCAAAGGTAGTGCGCCTCATCAATAACGAGCGCCAGATCGCCGCCGCGAAGGGTTTCTTCGATTCGTGCGCGCAATTCCTGAGCCTTTGAGTTCAGGTTCACACTCACCCCCAAGCTCAATGCTATTTCGCGGAAGAAAGAAATATCGTCGTTGCTTGCGGTCAATTCCACGTAACGCACACCGCCGGGGTTCAATTTACACCATGCTTTGGCCGCATGTGATTTCCCAATGCGTGGCGCGCCGTCAATAATAACCAGCTTTCGGCGCGCTACAGCGTATTCTAATGCGCTGCATACTGTTTCGCCGATTGAAGTAACTACTTCAGGTTGATGCGCCGCAACCCATTGCTGTTGAACTTCCCGAAGTGTCGAAACCAAAGATTTAAAATAAGCGTGCGTCCCGTCTGTAATTGATTGACCGGGATCGAGCGCTAATTCCATTATGTCTTTTTCAATCCGCTCTTCTGTCGCATCCGGGGTTCCCTTTATCAGGACTTCTATTGGCGTGCCGAGTCGCTTGCGGAATTTAGCCATCAATTCTCGCGCGAGTTTCCTAAGACCGCCTGGCTTATGGGAAAGTAATTGCAAAAACCAGATCAATTGCCGGTCCTCTGGCCGCTCCAGCAGGGCGCAGCGCCTGGCAACAAGGTTTGCCATTAGGCCGCGTTCAAATTCGGGCGCGCTTGCATACCGCTCCTGGCGGAATGGAGCGCCTTCGGATGCTCTGCGTGTGCTACTCATGGCGTCTTTGCCTTCTCTTTGTGGTTTTCAAATGTGTGATAGTTTGGACGGCCCTTCGCGGCGTTGTTTTTCCCCAGGATGGTTTTGTCAATTGCCCCTTTCAGATAGCCGCAAATTCCGTCAAACTGCGATTCGTCGCAAACTTTGCATTTCAAGTGTGATTCAGCGAGCCGCCTTGTTATTCCAAAAGTGACTGCCCGATTGAAATGCTGTCCGAGGGCCTGCCCGCCCTTGCGGAAGTCAGTCAGGCGCTCCAGCAGATAATTTACGTACTGCGTTTTGTCCGTGCCAGACGGCCTCAATTTATAGACGGTTTGCCCCTTGGCATTGGTGCAAAGCGAATCGCTCTTCTGGATGCCGTTGCCTCCCGCCAATAATTCGGCCACTTCCTTTGCCGCCTCTGCTTGTCCGGGCCGCAAGTCGCGCGGCGTTGACATTCCAAGCCGCGAAAAGCTTTTCCGCGCCGCCTTCGTCTCACGCTCTTTCGCTTCGTACTTATCGCGCTGTTGCTGCATGTCCCTGGCCGTTGCTTCCGTCTGCACATCAACAATGTTGCGCCGAAACGTTGGCGCAAACGCCGCTTTGAGCGTCCGATAACGAGTGCGAAAATAAGAACCGTGCGCAAGCGCCTTGGATGTCTCCTGTTCAAACCGCGCATCTCCCTTCGCGGCCAGAAAATCCACCGGCATTGAGCGTTCTACCAGATAAGGGTTTTTCCGGGCCAAATCCGTCACACTGACAAACTCGGGAGTTTCGGGATCGAACCAAACCAGGACTTCCTTTCCGCGATCCTGGCCCGTGCGTTCATTTCGATAGACGTATTGTTTTTGTCCGACCCTGAACGTAATGCCGTTCACCTTTACGTGGTCGCGCCTGACGTAGTGCGCAAGCAAATGCCAGGACCGCTCGTCCAGCTTTGCCGGGGGATCGGATTCAGGCCAAAATTTTTGAAAGGCATCTTCCGGGCTTAACCCTTGCAGAACGCCGCCGCCCTGGCTTTCGGCGTTGTATTTTTCCATCAGCCCGGAAAGCCGTTCATCCCATTCCTGAAAACTTAAAAACAATTCGCCGGGATGCTCAACGCGCCGGGCCTGAACGTCATCGATCGCCCGTTTCGTCTGTTCTGGACAGTCGCGCCGCTCATCACGCCCGCAATAGCCGGGAATGCCGTGCATCAAGCTTTGGAGCATTCCCCCCACACGCTCGACAGGCTTTGTCCTGGCCCGCTTCGCATAAACGAACCTAACGCCCAGGCACTCCCACCCGGTCCGGGCTTCCGTTGGCGAAAGC
>JBOHXA010000566.1:0-13829 GCA_050737335.1 Limisphaerales bacterium
CACTTGGACAAACAGCAATTCACAATTGAATTAGTTTCTGAACGGGGAATGGACTGGACACGAATGCCCCAATTTTTTTTTGCAGCGAGGTGACAAACCGGGGTGACATCTCACCGGACGCATTCTGAACAATTTCATGCTCAACACCATTCAGTCGGGTTGTATCAATTAGGCATTTGAGACGTCCGTCCGCTGCCTTTTCTACCTTGACGTGCGACCTTAATATAAGAGACGTAGAATAGCTCCCAGTCTGCGATTGGAGAGGACCCGTTTTGTCTTGCTGCGCCGCGTGAATCCGACGTAGTATCGAGGCTCTGGTTGGGGTCGTAGCTCAGTTGGTAGAGCGTCTCGTTCGCAATGAGAAGGTCAGGGGTTCGACTCCCCTCGGCTCCACCATTCTTCGCAGGACGTTCGGCGAAGCATTTGCCTATTGCCCAATCACGGAAATAACGTCTCCAGGCCGCAACGGCATGTCCCTGCCATTGAGCAGCTGTTTCGGATCAATGTCGGTCTGGACGCTGTTACGTTTCAAAATGATCCCTGAGGGATCGTGAGCGCCTGTATAATTGGCAGTGGCGAGAGCCTGCGTGAGGGTCAGGCCGTCAACCCATGGGATTTGATGTTTCTGGACGTTACCCAGGACGGTGATGGCCGTTTGCGAAATCAGCATACTCTGGTAGGCGGCCTTTTGGCCGGCCACAAAAGCGGCCCGGGCCTCGGCACCCGCGGTGGCTTTCGTTACACAGCCTGTCAGCATTACAAGGAGCAACAGAACGAGCGACGCTGCCATTATTTGCACAGGGACCGGTTTCCGGCTGCTCGATTTATGGACGGCGCCAATGCCCAAACCGCGCATGGTGGCCGTGAACCTCGTTTTCTGTAGCAGCGGACATGAGTCCGCTCTGACTCGTTTGCGGAACAAACGTACGGCTCCGCTCATTGCCCAGCCCAAAGCCGACCGTTCATGGAGAGGTCCGTTTCGATTTTTAGAATGCATTGGAACCGTGAACCTCCTCTTTGTAGCAGCAGACATGAGTCCGCTCTGACTCGTTCGCCACCGAATGGCAACACACGGCGCGCTATAGCGGACCCATTGTTGCAGGCCGTTCCGCCTGACACGGCATTCACTCGATTGGTCGAGAACCGGGATTATCTTCATCTTAAATGAGACAGCGGAGCATTTAGAATGTTTGAGTTGATTCCAATTCATTCGGCGGCTTTTCGACGGTCTTTCTCCATTTTATAACCGCGGATTTCAATTCTGTTGCGCAATCAGCCAAAGGCCGGACAAAACGCGGCCGAAACCACGGAAACATTCCCACCAAATCATGCGTTACCAAAATCTGCCCGTCACAACCATCGCCGCTGCCAATGCCGATCGTGGGAACGGCGACTTTGCCGGAAATCTCTCTTGCGACCGGCGGGTTAACCAATTCGAGCACAATCGCAAATACGCCGGCCTTGGCCAAAAGCACCGCGTCGTCAATCAACTTTCGGTGTTCGTCCTCCTTTTTGCCTTTGACGTGGTATCCGCCTTCCTGGTGAATGCTTTGCGGCAACATTCCCAAATGCCCGCAGACGGCGATACCGCCTGAGAGGATGGCCTGTATTTGTGGCAGCACTTCCAGCCCGCCTTCCAGTTTTACAAATTCCGCGCCGGCGGTGGCCAGGCGGCGGGCGTTTGCCATCGCTTCGTTAACTGTCTCATAACTCTTGAACGGCAGGTCCGCGCCCAATAAAGCTTTCGGTGCCGCTCGCCCCGCGGCGCGGACATGATGTTCGATGTCCGCCAGAGTCACGTGGGTCGTGTCGGGGTAACCCAAAACGACCATGCCTAGTGAATCGCCGACCAAAAGCAGAGGAATCTCCGCTTCATCAAGCAGCCGCGTCATGGGAAAATCGTACGTCGTGAGCGCGGCAATCCGCTCACCGCGTGTTTTCATGGCGCGAATTTCAGCGGGCCTGATTTTCATTTGTGACCAAAGCTCTTAAGCAATTCCTCCGGCGAGGTTGTGGCGGTTCCGACTTTGCCCACGACGATACCTGCCGCGTGGTTGGATAAGACGGCTGCTTCCACCAGGGAAGCTCCCGCGGCAATGGCCAGCGAGAAGGTCGCAATGACCGTATCGCCCGCGCCGGAAACATCAAATACCTCCTGGGCGACAGTGGGAATGTGGAACGGTTTATGGCCGCGATGGCAAAGCAACATGCCCAATTCGCCCAGCGTGACCAACAGCCCAGCCGGCCGGAGCTCGTTCAACAGCCGTTCGGCCACCAGCATTAGATTTTTGTCCGCCATCGGGTTCGCATTTCGCGTTTCATCGGCTAAATTGGCCAATTCAAAGGCTTCCTTGCGGTTTGGCGTAATCAGCGAAAGATTGCTTAGGTTCAAATGGTGAACCGGTTTGGGGTCCAGGCTTAACCAGATGCCGCGTTCGCGGCACAACATCTTTAGCGAGTTCAGCAGCGGCTGTGTCACCACGCCCTTGCCGTAGTCGCCTACGATGACGGCGTCAGCGTCGTTCAATCGGGATGTAATCGCGTCCAACAATTCCCCCTCCAATATCCCATCCAATCCATCCCGGGTCTCGCGGTCAATTCGGACAACCTGCTGTTTATGGGCCACGATGCGCGTTTTGACGCTGGTGTGTCGCGCGCGATTCTCCAGCAGGCCGCTGCAGCCGACGTTTTGGCCGGCCAGAAGTTTTTTCAATTGATGGGCCGCCGCGTCATTGCCAACAACGCCAAATATTTCCGTCCTGGCGTTCATGGCGATTAAATTACGGGCCACATTGGCGGCGCCGCCGGGCATGAAACTTTCCCGTTCAAACTCCACGACAGGCACTGGCGCTTCGGGGGAAATGCGGGCCACATTACCCCAAATAAATTGGTCCAGCATCACGTCGCCAACGACCAATACGCGGACCCTGGCAACGGCGGCGAGAATTTGGCGCGCACGCGCGATCGAAATGGAGGTTTCCAGTTTCATGTCATAAGACTAATCCAGGAACGCGGTCAAAGGGCTTGTCGCGCTGGCGGTTTCGCTTTGTCGGGCCAGCCCGCATTCGAACGCTGCCCGTCCGGCTTCGACTGCCATTTTAAATGCAATCGCCATTTTGTTCGGCTCGGCGGCAACGGCAATCGCTGTGTTGACAAGGACGGCGTCGGCGCCCATTTCCATGGCTTCGGCGGCATGGCTGGGGGCGCCCAGGCCGGCGTCCACAACCACAGGCACTGTGGCCTGCTCGATGATGATGCGAATTTGATCGCGTGTTTGCACGCCGCGGTTCGAACCGATGGGCGAACCCAGTGGCATGACAGTCGCCACGCCGATGTCCTGGAGGCGTTTGGCCAAAACCGGGTCGGAGTTGATGTAAGGGAGCACAGTGAACCCTTCTTTGACCAGGATTTCCGCCGCGCGAAACGTTTCTACGGGGTCCGGCAGCAAGTAACGCGGGTCGGGATGGATTTCAAGTTTTATCCATTTTGGGAGTCCCGCGGCGGCGGCCAGGCGCGACAGCCGCACCGCTTCCTCGGCGTTCATGGCGCCACTCGTATTGGGCAGCAGCAGGAATTTTTTTGGGTCAACAAATTCGAGAATGTTCGCAAACGGATCGCCCTTGCCGGATAAATCCGCCCGGCGCAAGGCGACCGTCACCATTTCCGCCGCGCTGGCATCCATGGCCTCGCGCATTGTTTCCGGCGAGGAAAATTTTCCCGTCCCTAAAATTAGGCGCGACCGAAAAATCCTTCCGGCAATGACCAATGGCTGGTTGGACAAAGACATCGCCCGTACACTAGGAAACTATCGCGATTTTGTCGAGGCAATGAAGAAGCTGCTATGAAAACCATCCCTGAGGGGTGCGGACCAAGCCAGTGAACGCCGTTTCAAGCGTTTGATTTGACGTTTACGTTGCCGCGCCAGTGCTACTTTTTACGGTGCTAAAAAGGACGAGAATTATAATGATGATAATCAGCAGGGCAACGCCGACAGCGATCCAGAAATACATCGTTTTGCCCGGTTTTTTCTTGGTAAAATCCTTGGTCGTATCAAAGCTGCGTCCTCCTCCGCTTTCGAGGTCGCTAAGGCTCACGCCGCCGCTAGGGGCTTTGACTGGCTCTTTCTTTGGCGGCGGCGGCGCAGCCGCCGGAGCGGCTGGGGAAGCCGGAGCAGAGCCAGCCGGCGCGCCGGGTGTGTCGAGCTTCAATTCCACATTGCCCAGGCGCAACGTTTGGCCCGGTTTCAGGACCGCTTCGGAGACTTTTTCTCCGTTGATAAACGTCCCGTTCGTCGAGTTTAAATCTTTTACGACGACATCCGTGCCTCGCAGCAGGATTTCGCAGTGCCGGCTTGAAACCGACGGCTCGGCAATTTGGAATGCGTTGTCCTCCACGCGGCCAACGGTGGTGCGCTCCGTAGCCAAATCGCAGGAGCGTCCAGCCATGCTTTGCGTCAGGACAACAAGTTTGGCCATAGCTTCTTAATGCGAAGATTATGTTAAGTCCTTTCTCTGCAAGTCAATTAGAAATATTGGCAAAAAAAATTGTGAGAGCCATTTCAAAAGTCGGTCAAAGTCCGGAGACTGCGCCGGGATCCTTCCTGCCGGGTCAGACCTTTTTTAGCCACGCGTTTGAGCGCACGAACTGCACGGGAGTTGGCGGACCGACATAGCCGTCCGATTCAAGACTTTTTTTCAATGAGTGCCCGGAATTCCGAAAAAAGAGGCATCGAATCGTGCGGGCCGGGAGAGGCTTCCGGATGGTATTGCACGCAGAAAATCGGCTTGTTTTTGTGACGCATTCCCTCGACGGTTTGGTCATTGAGGTTGATTCGATCCACGGCTACTTCGGCCGGAAGACTGCCGGGGTCCATGGCAAAACCGTGGTTTTGTGAAGTGATTTCCACCCGGCCGGAATCTAAATCTTTGACCGGCTGGTTTCCGCCGCGATGGCCAAATTTGAGTTTGAACGTTTTGCCGCCGAACGCCTGCCCAAGAATCTGGTGGCCCAGGCAGATGCCAAAAATGGGAATGCCCGTGTCCACGAGAGTTTTCACTTCGCGGACGATGTAATCCAGCGCCGCGGGGTCCCCCGGACCATTGGACAAAAAAATTCCCGCCGGCTTGTATTTGAGCGCGTCCTGGGCGGACGCCGTCGCAGGCAAAACCTGGGTGGAAAACCCGTGCTGGCGCAGCCGGCGCAGAATGTTGTATTTCATCCCGTAGTCAAATGCGACGATTGGCACATCCGCGGGAGGCAATGGTTTGTGGTTATTTCGCGGGTCGGCTTTTTCGTTTCCGCGCACCAGGTCAAAGGCCCCGCTCTCCTGGTTCTTTTCATCCCAATGAAATGCCTTCTTATGCGTCACTTCCCGCACATAATCCACGCCCGCGAAAACAAACTTCTGCGCGCGGCGAACCGCTTCAGCCTCTGAAATATCTTCGGTCGAAATAAAGCCATTCATAGCGCCGCGGACGCGCAATTTTTTGGTGAGCGCCCGCGTGTCAACTCCTTGGATTCCCGGTATTCCATTTTTTTCCAGATATCCGGCAAGCGACATCTCCGCGCGCCAATTGCTGACCACCGGCGAAAGCTCGCGTATGACAAAGCCAGCCACGTGCGGGCGCCACGATTCCACGTCCAGATCATTGACTCCGTAATTGCCAATGAGGGGATAGGTCATCGCCACGATCTGGCCTTTATAGGATGGATCGGTGAGGATTTCCTGGTAGCCTGTCATGGACGTGTTAAAACACACTTCGCCGCATTCCGACGCGCGCGCGCCAAAACCTCTTCCATGAAATACCGAGCCGTCTTCGAGTGCGAGAATGCCGTTCATTTACTTTTTCTTCGCCGCATCAAGTTGGTCTATGAGCGCCTGCGGGCCGCCTTCCAAATAGCCGACTTGCGTCCAGACAACAGTACCGTCGGGCTTGAGGGCTATCAATGTGGGATAGCCCTGAATATTATATTTCTTCGCCAGCACGGCGTTCGCGGCCTTTAACTCATCGGGCTGCGGCTTGTTCATCGGAAAATCCAGTTGCACCAACACGAGGTTCTTTTGCGCGTAATCGGCAAATTCCCGTTTGGAGAAGGTGTCCTTGTCGAGTTTCTTGCACCAGCCGCACCAGTCTGAGCCGGTGAAGTCCATCAGCACGAGTTTGTTTTGACCTTTGGCCTGCGCTTCAGCTTTGGGGAGGTCCGTGAGCCAATTTAAATCAGCGGCGTACACCCGGACCAGTGCCGAGCATGCGATCAATGCGACGATTAGTCTTTTCATATGTTTCCTTTGGTTTTTGAATTACAGGCCTTATTCAACTTATCAGACCGCCATCCAATCGCAATGTTCAGCCCACACCGGTTTGCCGGCCACAATCGTCGCCGCGGGTTTGCCGGACAGCTGCCAGCCGTTGAATGGGCTATTAATGGATTTGCTCACGGAATCGGCAACTCTAAAGACCCAATCGCGGGCCGGGTCGAAGACTGTCACATCTCCATCGGCGCCAAGGCTGAGCGTCCCTTTGGGCAGATTCAACAATCGTGCCGGGGCAACCGTGAATTTGTGGATTAAATCGGACAGCGACAAGCGTTTTGTATGGACCAATTGCATGAGCGACAGCGCAAGTTCAGTTTCCAGGCCGGTTATTCCAAACGGCGCGTGATCGAATTCCACTTCCTTTTCGTAATCGCAATGCGGGGCATGGTCGCTGCACAGAATCTCAATTGTGCCGTCGGCAATCCCCGCGAGGATGGCGTCGCGGTCGGCGGCGGAACGGAGCGGCGGGTTCATCTTGAAATTCGTGTCGTACGAGGGCCACGAAGGTAATTCATCCAATTGCGATTTGGCCAAAATCTTGCCGTCGGTCTTCCAGAATTTTTCGCCACCGGCAATCGCGGCATCCGTCAAAACGAAATGGTGCGGGCAGGCCTCGCCGGAAACAGGCACGCCTCGCTTTTTGGCATCGCGAATCAGGGCGACGCTGCCCGCGGCGCTCAAATGTTGGCAATGAATTTTCGCGCCGGTGAGTTCGGCCAATAGCACGTTTCGAGCGACAATCAGCTCCTCGCCCGCCGCCGGCCAGCCGCGCAGTCCCAGAACGGTGCTCCAATAGCCCTCATGCATCACGCCGTCACTGACCATGGAATAGTCCTGGCAATGGTCCATGACTGGCAAGTCGAACATTTTCGCGTACTCGCAGGCGCGGCGCATCAGTTCGTTGTTTTGGACGCAATGGCCGTCATCCGTGATGGCCACAACGCCGGCTTTTTTGAGCAAGCCAATGGGCGCGAGTTCTTCACCGGCGATATTCTTCGAAATGGCGCCGGCCACGAATACGTTCACCACGGCCTCGCGCTGCGCGCGTTCGTGAATTAAAGCGACCGTTCCGGAATTATCAATGGCAGGAGACGTGTTAGGCATGCAAACCACCGACGTGAAGCCGCCCCGTGCCGCTGCAGCCGTTCCGCTGGCAAGATTTTCCTTGGCCGTATGCCCTGGCTCGCGCAAGTGCGCATGCAAATCAATCAGACCGGGACAAACGATTTTTCCTTTGGCGTCAAACCGTCTTATGTCGCCGGGGACGGAAACGTTCTTTCCCACTGCGGAAATTTTTCCGTCCACGATGAGAACATCGCCGGAAGCATCGAGATGGTTTGCCGGGTCAATGACATGTCCGCCGGTCACAAGCAGCGAATTCATCGGCGCCAGCATAATCCTGAAATCAAAAATTGAAAGGAAAACGATGAAAAAAATCCAACGTATTCCGGAAAGCATTGGCCCTGAAAATGAATCGTTTGAATTGACGGTGAAAATCGCACGGCCGAGAGGCGGGCAAATTAAATTTGTCGTCAAACGTTTGACGGATTCGACGGCTTCGGGGAACATGCCAGGAAGTGTGTTTGGCCGGTCAAGCTCCTATGTTTTATGGCAGCGCTCAATGAATGGGCGAACTTTTATTTGATCGTCGGTCCTTCAGCCGGCGCTCTGATCGGGTTGCAGTTCGTCGTTGTCACGCTGATTGCCGATGCGCCAGTCGCGCAAGAGGATGCCCAGGCCAGTGGCGCCTTTTCAACGCCAAGCGTCGTCCATTTTGGAGCGGTGCTCTTCCTCTCCGCCATACTTGTTGCTCCCGGGCCAAATATTTTACCCCTGTCATTTCTCTGGGGGTCGCTCGGCCTCCTGGGAGTCGTCTATTCCCTCATCGTCATCTGCAGACTCAGGACCCAAACCGTTTACAAACCCGTCGTGGAAGACTGGCTGTTCCACTCACTGTTTCCGCTCGCAGCATACGTAGTGCTGACCGCGTCCGCCTGCCTGTCCGGCTCACACGAGCAGCCGGCGCTGTTCCTTGTGGCGGCAGGAGTGCTGCTACTGCTGCTGGTTGGCATCCATAACGCCTGGGACGCAGTCATCTATCATACGTTTGTCAGAAAACCCAAGACGCAAAGAAAGGAAAAGCTTTGAACGCCGGCGTTCGCGCGCATATATGTCAAATCCGTCCTACGCGGCCTGACCAAAATTGAAAACTTTATTGAATCCGCTTTCACTGCTTAAATAATTTTCGCCATGATTCAATACCTCGATTTGCTTCGTCACGTGCTTGAACACGGAGTATTCAAGGCCGATCGCACCGGCACAGGCACGTATTCGGTATTTGGCGCGCAGGCGCGGTTTGATTTGCGTCAAAGCTTCCCCGCGCTCACCACCAAGAAACTCCACCTCAAATCCATCATTTACGAATTGCTTTGGTTTCTGCGCGGCGACACCAACGTCCGATGGTTGCGGGAACAGGGCGTGACGATTTGGGACGAATGGGCGGGCGAGGACGGCAGCCTGGGACGCATATACGGGGCGCAATGGTGCGACTGGCGCACGGCCGACGGACGCTCGATCAACCAAATCGAGGAGGTCATCGCCCAAATCAAGAAGAACCCATCCAGCCGGCGGCACATCGTTACCGCGTGGAATCCGGGCGAACTGGCGCAGATGGCGCTGCCCCCCTGCCATGCGATGTTCCAATTTTACGTCAGCGAGGGCGAGTTGAGTTGCCAATTATATCAGCGCAGCGCGGATTTATTCTTGGGCGTGCCATTCAACATCGCCAGCTACGCGCTGCTCACGCTCATGGTCGCGCAAGTCTGCGATTTGAAGCCGGGCGATTTCGTCCATACATTTGGCGATTTGCACGTGTACGCAAACCACGTCGAACAGGCAAAACTGCAACTTTCGCGCGAACCAAAAGCGCCGCCGCGAATGAAGCTGAATCCGGCGGTCCGCAACATTCACGATTTTAAGTTTGAAGATTTTCAATTGCTCGATTACGACCCGCATCCGGCGATCAAAGCCCCCATCGCCGTGTAAATCGTTACAACCCTCCGGCACTCCTCCTCAATGCCCATTGCGACTGGCCAGTAATGCTTCGACGATGGCTAAATCGCCCGGGACGGTGACTTTGGGGTTTGGGGCTATGCTGGAAACCAGCCGCACCGGCTGGCCGATAAGTTCGCAAGCGGCGGTATCATCAGTGAATTTCATTTTTTTGGCGCGGGCGGCGGCAATGGCCCGGCGGATGACATCCACCCTGAAGGTTTGCGGAGTCTCCATGGCCCACAGTTGCGAACGGTCCAGGGTCTTTTGGATGTGCCGGCCATCGGCGGATTCCTTGATGGTATCGGTGACGGGGTGGGCCGCCGCGGCCGCGCCGGTTTCTTCGGCGTATTTCACGGTGGCGGCAATGAGGTCGTTATTGACGCACGGGCGGGCGGCGTCATGGACAGCAACGATGCTGGCTTTGGACGGGGCGGCTTCGATACCGGCCCAAACGGAGTCCTGGCGCTCGGCGCCGCCGGTCACGATTTGAAATTTTTTGCGAAAGTGAGAGTCTTTCGCAAGCGCTGCGAATTTCCTTTCCATGCCGGCGCGCACAACGATTACGATTTGGTCAATGCATGGAGACTCCTCAAAACGGCCCCAGGTATGGGCCACGACGGGTTTGCCGGCGACCATGAGAAATAATTTGTCCAGACCCATGCGGGCGCCGCGGCCCGCTGCTACAAGAATCGCTACATTCATACGTTGATAAAATAGTTCACCGTTATTCTTATGGTTCTATTCATAAGGCTCCGTTGTGTTCCGCCAAAAACATTTCGAGGGCTGCCCGTGTTTTGGGCGGAGATTCGTGCAGGACGACGCACCAGCCCCGGGCCGCACCGGCCTCGAGATTTTCCGCGCGGTCATCAATGTAAAAAATGTCTCTCCCGCGCCGATGGCTCATGGTTTCTAGCGCTTCGTAGATTTTCGCCTGGGGTTTCATCGCGCCGATCTCGTAAGAGAGAATGTAACCGTCAAAGCCGGAAAAAAAGGAAAAGTTGCGCCGGAGATGGCCCACGGCGATCTCATTCGTATTCGAAAGTATATAGGTGGGAATCTTTTTCCGGCGCAAACCGGCGTGAAGATCCACCATGTCGGCCATCGGAACGAAGATATCGGCAAAATAGCGCTTGAATTCGCTGGCCGTGCCGTGAAAGCCGGTGGCCTTTTGGACTTCGGCATAAAACTGGCGGGCCGACAATAACCCTGATTCGAACTGCGCGAGCAAAGGCGAATCGCTTAGGAATTGATCGAGACGCTCGATTTTTCTCGCGCTCCGGGCGGCCACTTTTCTGGCGGCAAGGGAGTAGTCGAAATCCACAAGAACTTTGCCAAGATCAAATACAACGACTGGAACCATATTATATTGTCCGCCGGCCTGCGCTTCACTGGCGGGTTTTTTGATCGCTCGCTAACATCGGTCGCGCCCATTCTGCCGCGCCTGCCGCGCGATGACGGCGCAACGCCGTCCGTGCCCCTTTTTTTCGGACCGGTCAAAAGAGGCGTCACATGACGCGACCCGTCTAGTGCCATTGCCGGATTGGTACAGATTATAGAGTGTTTCCCCACTTTGCATCGCAAATTTTCAGGGAATCGCGCGTGTTTGTACCGAATCGGGCAAGGGACTTGTCGTTAAGGAGACGGAGAATTGTCGAAGCATTGAACCAGATTCAGAGCGGCTGAGGATTCGGCAGAACAAATGACGTTGGGTGTTTGAGGGCCGCGAAAAGTCAGGGTCATCACTTTGACTCATACAATGCTTCACTCATAAATCGTAAATCGGAAAAACTGTGTTCCATCTGCGTTTGTCTATGGATAATATCCCGCCGCATGATGAACAAACTTGAAAATCAAATTGCCGTCGTGACCGGCGCTGGCCGCGGAATTGGCCGCGCGATTGCCCTGAAGTTTGCCGCCGCCGGCGCAAACGTTGCGTGCGTTTCGCGCACGGCGGAAAATTCGGAGAAAGTGGCCCGGGAAATTCACGGTCTCGGACGCAAGGCTTGGGCGCTGGCCGTGGACGTGGCGAACGCCAACGCCGTGAAGGCCGCGGCGGAACAGGTCATGGCTGACTGCGGACGCGTGGATATTTTGGTCAATAATGCCGGCGTCACGCGCGATGGCCTGCTCATGCGCATGAGCGATGAGGATTGGGACGCGGTAATGAACACCAACCTCAAGGGCGCGTTTCATTTCACGCGGGAGTTTTTCCGGGTATTTGCGAAGCAACGCACCGGGCGAATCATCAATATTTCCTCCGTCGTGGGGCTGGTCGGCAATCCCGGCCAATGCAATTACTCGGCGAGCAAAGCCGGGCTGATCGGTTTTACGAAGGCCGTGGCCAAGGAATTGGCGTCGCGTACCGTCACGGTCAATGCCATTGCGCCTGGATTCATCGAAACCGACATGACATCAGACCTGAACGCGGACCTGAAAGGGAACATATTGAAGGCAATTCCGATGGGCAAATTTGGAACGGCCGATGACGTCGCCGGCGCGGCGCTGTTCCTTGCCGGGCCGGATGCGCGGTATATTACGGGACAGGTCCTCACTGTGGATGGCGGGATGGTGATGTAGTGGCAGCGCCATCCGCATTTTTTCAGCAGGCAGGGCCCTGAATTGCGCGGATGGAATCTTCATTTAGGCAGCAGATCGCAAAACCAAAAGCCGCGTGTTTTCGCTGGACCGGCGGTTGGGCAAATATAGGCGGAATTGGAATCGGAGGAATTCGCCGAAGGCGCGGCTTCTACCGGTCGATAGACTTTTTCCCCAAGCCTGAACTCCACCGGCTCTTTGAAAAGCGGACCGGCGAAGGCAAACGAATGAAACTCTCCATTCTCACCACATGGGTCCACGTTCGCCGGAAGGGTGCGGATAAACTCGTCGTCAATATTCCGGCCTACAAATGCCGCGTCGAGCCATGCGTCATTGACACAGCAAACGACGGCGCCGAATCCGAGCGCGAAGAATTCGCGCATGAGCTCGCGTGAATCTGCCTTCCATATTGGGAAAATAGCCCGCATGCCAATACTGGCCAGGTTTTCCACACGCCAGCGTTTGAGGTCCTCGAGAAAAATGTCGCCAAAAGCGCAGCCAGTCACGCCGCGGGCTTTGTGCGCCGAAAGACAGCCGGACATCTTTTGTTGATATTCATCGTTGGAACAGTGGCGCCCGACAAAAATCTTTTCCACCGGCAAGCCGATGGATCGCGCCTGCCGCTCAAGCAATTCGAGACGAACGCCGTGCATCGAGACGCGCTGGAAATGCTCATTGCACGTCGTCAACAGGGCGCCGACTTCGTAGCGGCCCTCGCGCAATATCCGGTTTAGCGCAAGCGCGGAATCTTTGCCGCCACTCCAACAAAAAATGATTCTCTGTTTCATGACGAATTGACGGCTCGAAGTGTCGCATCTCCCGACGGCACCCAAATTACGTATCAGGAAGTGCCAGGCGCTGGACGGTTATCGGCCACGACAGGCTCTCCGTAGTCTTCCACAATCGGGAAGGGATCGTAATAATGATGTAGCAGCTTGCGCCATACCGGGTATTCGGGTGATTGCCGGAAGCCGACCATATGCGCTTCCATCGTTTCCCATTGCACCAGTAGAATGTAACGATTGACCTTTTCGTGGCAACGCCGCACTTCGAGCGAAATGTACCCAGGCGCTGAAGCAATGAGGGGCGCAGCCTTTTGCATGGCCACTTCAAATTCCTGACAGATGCCTCTTCCAATATCCAAATGGGCGACTTCTAAAATCATGCTCGCGTTGTCACTTCTTCTCCATATGTAATTGACTGCGAATCGCGTGACCTGTGACCAAAAACCTGCGCCCGACCCGGGCAAACAGCAAGCCCGAAATGCCTTCAGCAGCCCCGTAGTTTCTTCCCAGGGCAAACAGGGCCGATACTATGGGTTTCTTGGTTTGCGTCCTCGCTGCGGCAAAATGCAATTTAATCGCGGCCGCCCGGAAACTGAAGCCGCGCCAAAAATATTTCGATTCCAAGCTTGACGATTTCTGGCGCATCCCTTACAGACATGGCACGATAATTTTATGGCTGATAAACCTATAGACCAACGTGTGCGGGATATCATCGTCGAACAACTCGGCGTGAAACCCGATCAAGTAACGCCCGAGGCCAAATTCATTGAGGATCTCGGCGCTGATTCGCTCGATACGGTCGAGTTGATCATGGCGCTGGAAGAGGAATTTGGCATCGAAGTGCCTGACGAGCAGGCCGAGAAGCTGCTCACCGTCGGCGACGTGGTCAAGTATATCGAGGAACATCAAAAATAGTTGCGGCTTCCCCGCTTGATGGGCAGTTTGACAGCCAAAGCTCAAACTGCCCTTTTCATTTATGTCAACCAACTCAACCCTTCGGCGCGTTGCCGTCACCGGCCTGGGTGTGGTAACCCCGCTGGGCAATGACATCCAAACGTTTTGGAGGAACCTGGTATCCG
>JBOHXA010000567.1:0-1331 GCA_050737335.1 Limisphaerales bacterium
GGACCGCAGAGCCGGACCGATTTTGAGCGGAACGAGCAGCATCGTCTCGTCGCTATAGCCGTAAGTGGTGACCTCGCTTGGCGGAAGCTTTTCCGGAATCGGCCAATGGATTTTGCCCGCCGTAACACCAGGCGGAAGTTGCCAGGCGATGGTCGTGGGCATGCCGGCTTCTCCGGGATTCTTCCAATACGTATGCCAGCCCGGGTCCATTTTTAGATCCAAACCGGCCCAGACGATGTCCCCCGGTTTGGCCATGTCATCGGACAGAACCAGTGTCGCCTGGGTATGAGCGGCGCGGGCCCTCATGGCGATCATGCAAAGGCAAATCGAAAACAGGATGGAAACGGCCGTCCAAACGCGTTGCATACGCATTAGATGCCATATTTTGTGGAATGTTTAAATCATTTTCAGCCGTCCCCCGCCACATTCAAACCCTTCCGCTGCGTTTGCGCATTGGTGGGCGCGGCGCAAGCCGCCAAAAACCGCCGGATTGACTTGCGTTCATCCAACGTCTAATCTTGGTGTTCAATGCTGGACACGATAGAGAAACTTTTGGTCTTGCAGGACCGCGACCGCAAAATTCACCGCGTTCAAGAAGAACTTTCCCATATTTCACCCGAACGCGACGGACTTAAGACCAGAGCCGCCACCGCGCAGACGCAATTGGATGCCGCCAAAAACCGCGTTAAACAGATTGAATCGGAACGCAAACGGCTCGAAATCGAGGTGGAATCCAAAAAGACGCAGATCGAAAAATACGCCAATCAACAGCTTCAAACCCGCAAGAACGAGGAATACCGCGCGCTGGCGCAGGAGATCGAGCACTGCAAAGCCGAAATCACAAAGATCGAAGATCACGAGATTGAACTGATGGAGCAAGCCGAAGCGGCGCAAAAGGAAGTGCTGCGGTCCATGGCCGAGGCCAGCTCCGCAAAAAACCTCGTTGAAAAGCAGGTGACAGAATTGGATCAACGCGAAGCAAATCTAAAAATAGAACTCGTTGATTTTCAACAGGGACGCGCCGAACTGGCCGCCGCTGTGGATGACACCGCGCGCAATCGTTACGAACGCTTGCTCAAGAGCAAAGGCGACAACATCATTGTCGGAATCACTCACGGCGTCTGCGGCGGATGCCATATGAAATTGCCCGCCCAGATTTTGGTGGACTGCAAATCGCAGAAGGAAATCGTCTCCTGCTCCAATTGCGGCCGAATTCTGTATTACACCCGCGACATGGAACTGGCTGCGGCGGATTAGTGGGAACGTTGAAGCGCCATCCTCTCCGCTTCCCTTTGCGCCTGGATATCTTCGGGGTCCGACGGCTTCAGGGA
>JBOHXA010000568.1:0-5848 GCA_050737335.1 Limisphaerales bacterium
CTTTCAGGGCCAGCCGCTTTTGCTTTGTTGGGGACTTGCGGAGTCCCCAAATCCCGCCGCCAGAGGCACGGCCTCTGGACACCATGTTCCCCACCAACTTCAAAGACAAATCCCCATTTTGGCTACCCTTACGACTTGAAAAACAACGCAGAACCTGTATAGCTGTTTCGGGTATGTGCGTGTCAACATCGGTTTCTAAAAAATAATAGTGATGTTCATCAACCTAATTAATTAAAATGCTAAGACTCATATTACTTTTAGTTTTCTCGATACCCGCCTTAGCGGTTGCGGCGGATGCAACCGGTGAAGCACAAAAAGTATATCAGATGGATATGTTTTCACTCATCTCATTCGGTCTTGCCATTGCTGCACTTGTTTTGTCGATTTTCATGGGATGGCTTTCTTGGGAATTCTACAAAAAATCAACTGAAGCATCTGCAAAATCCCAGGAGGCGGTTGTTAAGATTGAAGCAGCAGTCCTGAGCATCCAATCTGAAATTACAGAGATCGTTCGCCGCGCGGTTGGATATTGGACTGGAGCTGATTCGGAGGATTATGCAAATGACGCAGAGGCTTTGGCTACAAAGGTTGAAGAGCTGTCTTCGCAAATTAAGACGCTGGCCGGGAGTGCCGCAAATAAAGAAGAGCTAGAAGGTAAGCTTGCGGAACTTGTGCGCATGCAGAAAAATCAGGCTGCGACTCTAAGCGCTTCGATAAAGGAAGCCAAAGTTAGGGCCATTTTTCCATCTGTCGAACGGGGAACGCTTGCGGACGTAACGCATAATATTCTTTCAAATACCGACACTGAAAAGACGGGTGAACTTGTCATTAAAGTTCTGAGACCTTCCAAGGTCGTTACGGCCACCGCTAAGTTTTCTCCGCCTTTTTCAGGAAAGCCGAAATTGGAAGTTAACTTGGTTGATGAAGAAACCAAGCCGGTTCGTTTGAGTTTTGGAATCGGCGCTCACTCCGATTTCAATGTCCATCTTACTGCAAGCGGCGGGTTGGTTGAGCCAGGAACATATGTTGCCAAATATAAGGCCACCCTTACCGGCACGACGGGTTGACACGGAAATTCAAACGAGTGTTTCTGCTTTACTTCGCACCAATCACGGCGGTAACTGTCAGTGAAACTGTCAGTAAAAGGTCATTCTAGTAATGAAAAATAGTGGCGAGTAATGGCGAATTGTCCTTGTAAACACAAGGGTTTATGCGATTATATGGGTATCTGATTCGGTGACTTAGTCCGATTCCGACCCTCGCCTCCAACTCCAAGTTGCGATTTTGCAACGTGTTGCAGATACCAGAGGATGCCAGTGCCAGTGAAATCATTACCGGGCTACCGCTCGTTAACTATATACGGAAGCCTGATTGTTCAAGCCGGCCAAACTGGACGTTCGGCTTGTGCGATTGCCGACGGCGTCGTAACCGTAGCCCACGTTGCCAATCGTTGCGCCCCGAATCATTTCATTGGTCAACCGATACAAGTTGTCGTAGCTCCAGCCGTAATAGCGGCCCGGACCCGCGACGGTTTCCAGCGACGAGAGACGATTTCCGGTTGAGCCAAGTGAATAGGAAAACGCGGCCAAGGGCGAATTCTTCAAATTCCAGACGAGATTTGTTAACCGATTCATTGCGGTTCGTGACCTCCCCGCCAGTGTGACAGACTGGAGCGACCGCGTGACCACGATGACTTACGATTTGGACGGACAAACGTCCTGGTAGCTGGAAACGCGGTCGTAAGCTCGGATTCCACTTTAATTCTGAGCGAATCTCGAATCCGTTTGTCCCCGCAAATTTACATCCAATTTGATCAAATCGAGCCTTCCGGCTTCTGCGCCATGCCGGCGACGGCGCGACTTTCCCATGCGCCCAGGGAACGGATGGCGGAGCGTTGGTTGAATTGTCCTTGCGAGGCCCTTATCGCGGAAATAAAAGGCCAGGACAAGGGATTTCGGCATTCCGGGACCCTCCAGAGGGTTATGACCACAACTGGAGCGCCAATCGAACCATTTTATTTGTGAACCCAGGGGAATATATTATCCTTGGCCGATGATGAAACGATGTGTCCTTCCGGCATTTTTGCTTTGTTTTTTTAGCGGCATGACCGCTTTTCCCTGCACGACATTTGTCATGGAAGGCGGCCACCGGATTTACCTGGGAAAGAACCTCGATTGGGATTGGGAAAATGGAATGGTTTTCGTCAACCCGCGAGACATCCAAAAGACGGCCATCGTGATGAATATTCAAAATGCGGCAAAATGGACTTCGAAGTACGGCAGCGTGACTTTTAACCAACTGGGCCGGGAAATGCCATTCGGCGGGATGAATGAAGCCGGGCTGGTCATCGAAAATATGTGGCTGGATGGAACGGAGTATCCGAAGCCGGACGCGCGTCCGGAGGTGAATATGCTGCAATGGATCCAATACCAACTGGACAATAACAGCACCGTGGCCGAAGTCATCGCCAGCGACAAAAAAATCCGCCTGGAAAACACGCCCATCAAGGCCCGTATTCATTATTTGGTGTGCGACGCGACCGGAGATTGCGCCACCATCGAGTTCCTCGACGGAAAAATGCGCGCGCATCGGGGCAAGGAACTTCCCGATCGCGCCATGGCCAACGACACTTATTCTTCAGAACTGGCCTATCTGAACGCCAATCCCGGCCAAAGGAATGACGCGAAACCTCTGGCTCAAACCGATTCCATGTCGCGCTTCTGCCGCGCCGCGGCGCGCGCCGCGGATTTTCGCCCGGCAAAAAATCCAGGGCAGGACATTGCGTACGCCTTCAACACGTTAAATCAAGTTCGACAGGGGCAATATACCGTATGGGAAATTGTTTATGACGTTTCCCGGCGCAAAATTTACTGGCGCACGCGAAGCAATCGCAAGGAGCGTTGCCTCGATCTCAAAACGGTGGACTTCAGCCCAAACAAACCGGTCCGGTACGCGGACATTGAATCGAATACTTCACAGGACGCTTTAAAATTCCGGCCGTGGACCGAATCCGGCGCGCGGGACTATGCCATGCGCTTTTTCAGCCAGGAGTCTTTCAAACGGGAAGTCGGCGATGTGACCTGGATGATTGAACCGACGTTACTTCTGTTGCAGACCTATACCGTGGCGCGATAATGAAGACTTGGAAACTGAATGATTGAAACGCGGCACTTGCGGAAAACCTTCAACGGTCAAATCGTGCTGGATGACGTCAGCATCCGGATCGAGAACGGCGCCTCCGTGGCCATCATCGGCCGCAGCGGCGGCGGCAAGAGCGTTTTACTGAAACATTTGATCGGCCTGATGCAGCCTGATTCCGGAGAAGTGCTCATAGATGGCGAAAATATTGTGGGCATGAACGAGCGCCAATTGCTGCGGGTGCGCCGAAATTTCGGCATGGTGTTCCAAAACGCGGCGCTGTTCGATTCGATGAGCGTGGCCGAAAATGTCGCTTTTGGCCTGCGCCGCCATGAACATCTGACCGAAGCGGAAATTGCGAAAAAGATCTGTTTTGCCCTCGAAGTCGTGGACCTGCCGGGCATTCAAAACAGGCGGCCCGCCGAGCTTTCGGGAGGCATGAGAAAGCGGGTGGGATTGGCGCGGGCGATCGTTTATGAGCCTCAAATCGTATTGTACGACGAGCCCACGACCGGGTTGGATCCCATTGTGTCCGATAGCATTGATGAATTGATGATGGCCGTTCGAGATCGCCTGCGCGTGACCACCGTTGTCGTCACACACGACATGCGCACGGCCCGGCGTCTGGGGCAGCACATTATGTTGCTGCATCGAGGAAACATTCATGCCACCGGGGCGCCTGAAATGATTTTTAATTCGCAGGACCCTGTTGTGCGGCAATTTGTTGACGGCGTTGCCGATCCCAAGGAAAGCCTGCTCATGCAAGCCGAACTTCCCACGGCTTTTATCCGGAAAATCGGATAAAAATCCCTTCCATCCGCCGCGCCAAATCCCTATAATTGGGGTGAACTCGTCGAAAGCAACCGCTTGATAGACTGGAACCAACATTTGGCATGGGCGAACTGGCTTCGGTCCGCCGCGTGCGTGGCTGTCGCTTATGTTATTGGCTCGTTCACGACCGGCTACTATTTGGTTCGCCTGCGGACACACAAGGACATCCGCGAATTGGGCAGTGGCAGCGCGGGAGCGCGGAACGTCGGGCGCATCCTCGGCAAAGCCGGTTTTATCCTGACGGTCCTTGGTGATTTTGCCAAGGGAGCGTTGGCGGTATGGCTGGCTCAATGGTGCTCGCCGGGCGATTTTACGCCGGCGCTGGCGGTGGCCGCCGTCGTGGCGGGGCACCTGTGGCCGCTGCAGTTGAGGTTCCGCGGTGGCAAGGGCATTACCACCTCCCTGGGCGCTTTGCTCGTCTTTGATTATCGCCTTGCGCTCACGCTGGCGGCTTTGTTCGCCGTGATTTTTGTGTTCACTCGAAAGTCACTGTTACCGACCATGTTCGCCTTTATCTGTCTTCCGATCGTATGCTGGTTTTTCATTCGCGACAATTTCACCATCGCCGTCACCACAGTCTTGTCGGCGGCGATTTTGTTTGCGCACCGCCGCAATTTAGGCGAAGAATTTAGCGCGTTAAAATCCGAACCGCCAAAACTATGAATCAGGAACCATTAGTCTTCAAGGTCGCCGCTGAGGATTGGGAATTCGAACAGATTCACCGCCTCAATTACAGGACCTTTGTCGAAGAAATTGCGCAGCATCAGCCTTCGGCGACACAGCGGCTGGTGGATAAATTCCACGGGGAAAACACGTACCTCATTTGCCTGCAAAATCAGAAGCTCCTGGGAATGCTCGCGGTGCGCGGCGCCAGGCCTTTTTCATTGGACCAGAAACTGCCAAAGCTGGACTCTTATCTCCCCCCGGGCCGCACCATTTGCGAAATCCGTTTGCTGGCCATTGAAAAAAAATTCCGGGGCGCCCGCGGCGGCCAGATTCTGCAGGGCATTCTTGCCCTGCTGTGGCAACACGGAGTCGAAAACAGCTATGACCTGGCAATCATTTCGGGCACCACGCGGCAGCTTAAGATCTATCAACACCTGGGTTTCGTCCCATTTGGTCCGATGGTGGGCAGCGATGACGCGCAATTCCAGCCGATGTATGTGACGCTTGAGACGTTCGAGGTAACCGCCCGCGAATTCCTGCGCTCCTCCCCCGCGCGCTCGTTTCATCCCAATGCCGTGAACTTTTTGCCCGGTCCGGTAACGGTCCGGCGCGAAGTGCGGCGGGCATTTGAACAGGCGCCCGAATCCCACCGGGGAGACAGCTTCAAGAAGGACTTTCAATCCACCAAACAAAACCTGTGCGAGCTGGTTCGCGCTAAAAACGTCGAGCTGTTCATGGGTTCAGGCACGTTGGCCAACGACATCGTCGCCGCTCAATTGTCGCTCCTGGCAGGGCGCGGGCTGATTCTGAGCAACGGGGAATTCGGCGAGCGCCTCATTGACCAGGCCGCGCGGATGGATTTGGACTTTGACACGCTCAAATTCGATTGGGGAGAACCGATTGACCCCGGGGCTGTGCGGGACAAGCTCGCCGCGGGCCATGCATGGCTCTGGTGCGTCCATTGCGAAACTTCGACCGGGCTGATGGTGGACCTGATGGCATTAGCGGAATTGTGCGCCAAAACTGAGACGCGCCTGTGTCTGGACTGCATCAGCACCGTGGGCGCCGTGCCTATGGACCTGAGCGGCGTGTACCTGGCGTCCTGCGCAAGCGGCAAAGGTCTGCGCGCCTATCCGGGTCTTTCCATGGTCTTTTATAATCATGACATGACGACTGCAGGCGGCCAGAAATTGCCACGGTACCTCGATATGAG